>CAJGCQ010000065.1 GCA_904501875.1 Clostridiaceae bacterium
GAGGTTGAGCTCGGCGGTACTTTCTGCATGGGCAACTGTCAAAAGGGCGTTTGCGTAACCGTTGACGGCGAGCTTTATTCCGTATCCCCCGAAACTGCGAGAGGCTTTTTTGAGGAGAATATTCTCGCAAAATTAAAGTAACTTAAATGAGGGAGGGGCTTTTGCTCCTCCTAAATACAATACTAATTAAAAAGGACTGACTGTGTATGGCGGCGTTTTTAAAGCTTAAAAAGTCCAACTGTAAAAACTGTTATAAATGCATACGCCACTGTCCCGTTAAATCAATTAAATTTTCGGGCAATCAGGCGCACATAGTCGGAAACGAATGTATACTCTGCGGTCAATGCTTCGTTGTATGTCCGCAGAACGCAAAGGAAATTGCGGACGAAACCGAGAAGGTAAAGGTATTAATCAATTCGGGAGCACCCGTGATAGCCTCTGTTGCACCCTCCTTTATTGCGAATTATGACGGAGTGGGCTTTGAGGAGCTAAAATCCGCTCTTAAAAAGCTCGGCTTTGCAGATGCCGAGGAAACCGCAATAGGAGCGACAATCGTAAAGCGGGAGTATGAAAGACTGCTGGAAGACGAACACAGGGATATTGTTATATCCTCCTGCTGTCATTCCGTAAACCTGCTTATTCAAAAATACTATCCGTCCTGTCTTCCGTTTTTAGCGGATGTTCTGTCCCCCATGCAGGCGCATTGCAAGGACCTTAAGCGCCGCAACCCGGAGGCAAAGACAGTGTTTATAGGTCCCTGCGTTGCCAAGAAGGACGAGGCAGACTATTATGCCGGAATTACCGATGCGGTGCTTACATTTGAGGAACTTACACAATTATTTAACGAGGCGGGCATTGTTTTAGAGCAAAAGCTTGACAAAAATGATGAAAGCTTAGCCCGCTTTTTCCCCACAACCGGCGGTATTTTAAAGACTATGGAAGAAAACAGGCTTCCCGACTACACCTATCTTGCGATTGACGGTGTTGAAAACTGTAAGGCGGCGCTCCACGATATTGAGGAGGGCAAAATAAGCCACGCCTTTATTGAGATGTCCGCCTGTGCGGGCAGCTGTATCGGCGGCCCTGTAATGGAAAAATACCACCGTATGCCCGTAAGGGATTATATGGCGGTGTCGAACTATGCGGGTAAAAAAGACTTTGATATAGCCCAGCCCGATTTTTCTTCCTTACGCAAAAATCTTGAATTCATCGACCGCAAGCTGCAAATGCCCGCCGAGTCCGAAATTAAGGATGCGCTTCGCAAAATGGGCAAGCTAAAGCCCGAAGACGAGCTTAACTGCGGCTCCTGCGGATATAACACCTGCCGTGAAAAGGCGATAGCTATTATTCATGGTAAGGCGGAGGTTTCCATGTGTCTGCCCTTCCTTAAAGAGCGGGCGGAGAACTTCTCGGATAATATTATCAACAACACACCCAACGGTATTGTCGTACTCAACGAGGATTACGAGGTTCAGCAGATAAACCGTGCGGCGCTGAAGCTTATGAACATACCCCGCGCATCCGATGTTATGGGCGAGCCGATTATCCGTATTCTTGACCCCAAGCCCTTTATGGATGTACAGCGCACCGGCAGAACAATAAGGGACAAAAAGGTTTACCTTGCGGAGTACGATAAATATGTAGAGCAGACAATTGTGTCCGACAAGGAATACAAGGCGCTTATCTGCATTTTGCGTGATGTAACCGAGGAAGAGGAGCAAAAGCAAAAGAAGGAAGATTTGAGCCGCCAGACGGTTGAAACCGCCGATAAGGTTGTGGAAAAGCAGATGCGAATTGTTCAGGAAATCGCCTCACTTTTGGGCGAGACAGCGGCAGAAACCAAAATTGCGCTTACCAAGCTTAAGGAGTCGATAGGCGATGAATAACCTTTGCGCAGATATAGGCTACCGCAGTATTTTTCACGAGGGTGAGGAGCTTTGCGGCGACCATGTGGATGTTATCGAGCAGGAGGACGGCTCTACCGTTATTGTGTTGGCGGACGGCCTCGGCAGCGGCGTTAAGGCAAGTATACTCTCGACCCTTACCTCTAAAATTATTTCCACAATGATAGCGGCGGGACTTTCCCTTACCGACTGCGTTAATACAATTGCGGCAACGCTTCCTGTCTGCTCAGAGCGGGGTGTTGCGTACTCCACCTTTACAATAATGCGCCTTATCGGAACGGGCGAAGCAGAGCTTATTCAGTACGATAATCCCCTTGTAATTATGCTGCGTGACGGCGAGGAGTATGATTACCCGAAAACCGAGCTGAACATAGACGGCAAAAAAATCTTTCAGTCGAAAATAAGGCTTCGTGAGGACGATGTTTTCGTTATGATGAGCGACGGCTGTCCCCATGCGGGGATAGGCATCGATTATAACTTCGGTTGGGAGCGCAAGGATATAGTCGAGTTTATTAAGACCTTTTATTCGGTCGGCTATACCGCAAAAACCCTTTCTACCATTTTAATCGACGAGTGCAACCGTCTTTACGGCGGCAAACCCGGTGACGACGCAACCTCCTGTGTTGTGAGAATAAGACGGCGTGAGCCTATGAATCTTCTGTTCGGTCCGCCCTCTAACCGTGACGACGGCGATAAAATGATGTCCCTCTTCTTCTCAAAGGAGGGCAAGCATATAGTCTGCGGCGGCACAACCTCTACAATAGCGTCAAACTATGTAGGAAAGCCGCTAAGACCCAAGCTTGAGTTTATCGATAAGGATATTCCGCCGATAGCCGAGCTTGAGGGGGTAGATTTGGTGACCGAGGGCGTTATTACCGTAAGCCGTGTGCTTGAATATGCTAAGGACTATCTTAACGATAACGAATCCTATTCCCATTGGGGCGTAAAGCGGGACGGCGCATCTTTAATATGCCGTATGCTTTTCGAGGAAGCGACCGATATTAACTTTTTCGTCGGCAGGGCGGTAAATCCCGCTCACCAAAACCCCGATTTGCCGATTAATTTCAACATTAAAATGCAGCTTGTAACCGAGCTGTCGGACTGCCTTAAAAAAATGGGCAAGAGAATAAAAGTAAGCTATTTTTAGGCCGACTATCGTCAGCCTATGGAGGAGAAACAACCGTGAGAAAGTTTGATACGAAGGTACAACATCTTAAATATAAAGTACTGCGGGAGGTAGCCCGTGAAGCCTGGAACGGAACCTTAACCGAGCATTTGCTTGATATTCCCAAAACCATAGTCCCCGGTAACGAGCCCACAATGCGCTGCTGTGTTTACAAGGAGCGTGCTATTTTAGGCGAGCGTGTAAAAATCGCAATGGGCGGCGATAAGGAAAACCCTAATGTTATCGAGGTTATTGAGATAGCCTGTGACGAGTGCCCTATGGGCGGATATGAGGTAACCGACGCTTGCCGAGGTTGCTTGGCTCACCGCTGTGAGGATGTTTGCCGCAGGGGCGCTATCACCTTTGACAGCCAGCAAAAGGCGCACATTGATAAAACCAAGTGCGTTGAGTGCGGTCAGTGCGCTAAGGTCTGCCCCTACAGTGCAATTATGGACTTCAAGCGTCCCTGCGTTAAATCCTGTAAGGTGGGCGCAATTTCCATGACCGAAAGCAAGGCGGCAAGCATTGACAACGATAAGTGTATTTCCTGCGGCGCCTGCGTTTACCAGTGCCCCTTCGGCGCTATAACCGATAAGTCCTTTATTTTGGACGCTATTGAGATGCTTAAAAATAAGGAAAAGGTTTACGCCGTTATTGCGCCCTCTATTTCCAGCCAGTTCAGATATGCAAAGCTCGGTCAGGTTATTACGGGGATTAAGACACTCGGTTTTCACTCGGTAGTTGAGGCGGCTTTGGGCGCTGATATGGTGGCCTATGCGGAGTCGGCCGAGCTTGCCGAAAAGGGCTTTTTAACAAGCTCCTGCTGTCCCGCCTTTGTAAGCTATGTAAAGGGTCAGTTCCCCGAGCTTGCGGACAATATTTCCCACAACCTTTCTCCCGCCGCCACCATTGCCAAGTACATAAAGGAGACCGACCCCAATTCTAAAATCGTCTTTATCGGGCCCTGCACCGCAAAGAAAATGGAGTTCCAAAAGCCGGAGGTGCGTCCCTATATCGACTGTGTTATTACCTTCGAGGAATTACAGGCGCTGTTTGACAGCCGTGACCTTGAAATTATGGAAATGGAAGAGGATGTGCTTGATAACGCCTCCTACTTCGGCAGAATTTTTGCCCGTTGCGGCGGACTTGCCGACGCAGTGGCCGAAGGCCTTAAGGAGCGTGGCATAACCGACTTCGATTTAAAGGCGGTTTCCTGCGACGGTATAGAGGAATGCCGTATGGCTCTGCTTAAGAAGAGCAAGAATGTGCTTGACGCCAACTTTATCGAGGGTATGGCGTGCGTGGGCGGCTGTATAGGCGGCGCAGGCTGTCTTACCCACGGCGAAAAGAACAAGGCGGAGGTTGACAAGTACGGCAAGGAAGCCTACGAAAAGACCATTATGGACGCCTTAAGCCAGCTCGGAAAAATAGATTAAAGCCACAATTAAAAAGCCGACAAATCCACCCTTAAAATTGGGGTTTGGATTTGTCGGCTTTTTTAAATTAACTAAGTCAATTAAGCTCGAATAAAGTGTATAAGCTATCCCCTAAGAGGAGTGTCAAGCAGGAACCATAAAAATTCCCGTGAGTATTCCCGCAAGGGCGCAAAACACGGGAAGAGGGGAGCTGTCAATCGAATAAGCTTCGGGCAAAAGCTCGCCGAATACAACATACAGCATAGCACCCGAGGCAAGGCTTAAAGAGAGACTCAGCCATAAAGGGTTTAAAGAGCCTAAGAAAAAGCCCGCCAATGCCCCTAAAACGGTGGGGGCTCCCGCAACTGCGGTAATTGCCGCCGCCGCAGATTTTTGCATACCGCCGGAAACAAGCGGCACCGCCATAGCCATACCCTCGGGTATATTATGAAGCCCTATTACCGCCGCAACCGCAGTTTGGCTTAGTGCAAATCGGTAATCCGCCCCGAAGCTCACAAAGGACGCACCGATTACCATACCCTCGGGAAAATTATGCAGCGCAATCGCTACCGCCGTCACAACCCCGCCGATAAAAAGCCGCCTCCCCGAAATATCAGCCCCACCGTTTGCCGTAATATGTGAACGGAGCGTAAGGTCATTTAAAAGAAACACAAGCAAAAAGCCGAGCGCTGTTCCCGACAAAACAAGGAAAATTCGGGAATTTTCCATAGCCCCCGGCACAAGGTCAAGACAAACCACGGCGAGCATAACACCCGCCGCAAAGCTTAAAAGTCCGCTGACTGTTTTAGCGGACTTTTTTCTTAAAAATATTCCGAAAAGACCGCCAAGCCCCGTGCCGCCGACTCCTGCAGCAAGGGTTACTGTAAGTATGTAGGGCAAAACGCTCAAGTCAAATCAGCTCCAAAACCCGAATAAAGGGGATTAAAGCTCTAAAATTGCAAAATCCTCTTTATTTAAGTTTAGTTTGCCGTTCTTCGGTTTATTACCGAAAATTACCTTAGCAGTATTAAATCTTTCGGGAATTTCTATTTCGGAGGGCTCGTGCCAGCGGTTGACCGCCACAAGCATCTCATTTTCTCCCTTTTTGCGAATATATACAATATCGCCGAAATCGGCGTACACGGGAACAAAGTCGCCGGATTTAAAGACCGGGCTGTTTCTTCTCATTCGGCCTAATTTTCTATAAAAGGCGGTAAGCTGTTTGTCCTCTTTTCCCCACGGGAAGGCTCTGCGGCAGAACGGGTCGCCGTAGCCGCTCATTCCCGCCTCGTCACCGTAATAGAGTGACGGCACGCCCGGCATTGTGTACTGAAGCACCGCCGCTAACTTTAAAAGCTTAACTCCGCGCTCGTATTCCTCCGTCGTCAGGGTCTGCCGAGACTGCCACTCTCGGTCGCCCTCGGCATCGCCTTTAGCAAGTCGGGTAAGTATCCTTGCAGTATCGTGGGTGCCGATATGGTTCATCAACAGCTTTACCGATTGAGGCGGATAATTTTCTAATATATCAAGCACGGTATCAAGCAGGTCACGGGAGTTTCCGCCTTTAACAAAGGTTATTATCGCATCGGCAAGGGGATAATTCATAACCGAATCAAGCTGTCTTCCACGCAAAAATCTGCGCCTGCTGCCGTAGCTTATTTTATTTGTGGCGTCCTCCCAAACCTCGCCTAAAAGGTAATTTTCTTTCCCCTCGGATTTCACAGCAAGACGGATTTTATCAAGGAAGGAGTCGGGCAGCTCATCTGCTACATCAAGCCGCCAGCCTTTTATTCCTTTTTTGAGCCAGTACCTTATAACCCCGTTTTCACCCGTAATAAAGTTTGAGAAGGATATATCGTCCTCATTGGTTTCGGGCAAAGACGGCACGCCCCACCAGCAGGAATAGCCCGTGGGATAATCGCCGAACTTGTACCAGCTGTGATAGGGTGACTCGGGGGAATTTGCCGCACCAAGAGTATCATATCGGTTTTTAGCGTTGAAATAGCGGCTGTCGTCCCCCGTGTGGGAAAAAACGCCGTCTAAAACTATCCCAATTCCGTGATTCTTGGCCTCTTTAATAAGCGAAATCAAGTCCTCCTCTGTACCGAGGGACGGGTCAATTTTAAGATAGTCTCCCGTATTGTAGCGGTGGTTTGAGTGGGC
>CAJGCQ010000066.1 GCA_904501875.1 Clostridiaceae bacterium
ATTACTATACATTGTGTGTGGTTTTGTTCTTAACAGTTGGATTTTACCGCTTTATTCTATTGTCACTTATGCAGCGGCACTAAAGACTATCGATTTCATTGTTGATGGTCTTGATAGAGCAAAATGTGCCATTATCATTACCGAACATCCGAGTGAGGTATGCAATAAACTTTGTGAGGTATTTGGAAGCGGAGTAACACGCTTAGACGCAAAAGGCGGTTTTTCGAACAAAGAAAAATCGCTGATATATTTTGTGATAAATCGTTATCAAGTTGTCAGGATGAAGGGACTTGTCCACGAAATCGACCACAATGCATATATAACAATTAGCGAAGTTGCAGATGTATTCTCAAATAACAACAAGTAAAAATATCACACTCGCCCAATTCCAATATGACGAATGCTTTGGCTAAAGAAACAACACTTGAAACGGTTGCACTGTTAGTGCGTATAGCGACAACATAAATGGGTGTTCTGCTTTCATAAATCGGCCTATATTTTAATAACACTCATCACCGCAAGATAAAGGGCGAGTATAAAAAAGGAAAGGTTAAACTGCCCCTTAAAGCAGAGGGTGACGCCTATAACAAGGGCGGCTAAGGCAACAGAAAGGTTAATTGTTCGCATAATAAGCATCGCCTTTGAGAGCTCGGCTTTACGGCGAAGAATATTAAAAAGCACCGTTCCGCCGTCAAGCCCTGTTACGGGCAGGAGATTGAAAAGCCCGATAAGCAGATTTATAAGACCTATCGTTAAATAACTGTCATTACTAAAGGCGAGATAGTTTAAAAAAAGGATTGCAAAGAGAAAAAGATTTATTGCAGGCCCGCAAAGGGCTATGAAAATTTCATACCTTCCCCCGCTTTGCAGCTTGGTTGTAATTTCCACTGCGGCGGGGACGAGTCTTATCCGTTTCGGCGCACAGTCTAAAACCCACATTGCGGCAAGGTGGCCCAATTCGTGCACTAAAACTGCAAAAAGAAGGGGCAGAATAAAGCCCGTCCTGTCAAAGACAAGCATAGCGGTAATTACCGCCGCAAACAGGAATGAAATGTAAAATTCCGTACCGAAAAACTTAAACCTCATTATCCAAAACCTCGTTTATATCGGTTTCGGCGCAGATGTTAAGGGTATACCACTCCTTAAGGGAAGCGTATGTATCCTTAAAAAGGTATTTTACGGCGAGAACCGATAGAAGTATTATAATAGTAACGGTAATTTGGGTGGTTATTATTCCGAAAAAACCGCTCTTGGGTTTTAAATTTTTGGGTTCGTCCATCGTTGCTGCTCCTTGTAGAATTTAATCAGATGTGTTATACTAAAATATATTTCGCAAATGGAGGATATTATGCCTTTTTTACCTATAACTGTCGAAGAAATGCGGCAGTACGGCTGGGAACAGCCGGATTTTGTAATAGTCACGGGGGACGCTTATGTAGACCACCCCAGCTTCGGCACGGCGATAATCTCCCGTGTGCTCCACCAAGCGGGTTATAAGGTCTGCATTGTGCCCCAACCCCAAAACGATAAGGATTATAACCGCTTTGGAAGACCGAAATATGCTTTTTTGGTAAACGGCGGTAATATAGATTCAATGGTCGCCCACTACACCGCCGCCAAAAAGCGCAGAAGCGACGACGCTTATACTGCGGGCGGCAAATCGGGTAGTCGACCCGACAGGGCGGTTACGGTCTATACCAAGAAGCTTAAAAGCCTTTATCCCGATGTGCCCGTGTGCATAGGCGGGCTTGAAGCCTCTTTGCGCCGTTTTGCTCATTACGATTACTGGGACGATAGGGTGCGCCCCTCGGTGCTTATTGACTCGGGAGCGGATCTGCTTATGTACGGTATGGGGGAAAAGCATATCGTAGAAATAGCCGACAGACTGGCGGCGGGGGAGGATATTTCCTCGCTTACCGATATTTTGGGCACCTGCTATTCTGTAAACGCTGCGGAATATACACCCATTTCGGGTGTGCAGGAGTGTGGGGCATATGAGCTTGTAAGCGTTCCCGACGAAAAGGGCAAACGGCTTTATGCCAAGGCCTGCAAAATCCAGCAGGCAGAGCACGACGCTGTGCGGGGCAGAACGGTGATACAGCGCCACGGACAAAAAATAGTGGTACAAAATCCCCCAATGCCGCCCCTTACCACAGAAGAAATGGACGCAGTTTACGGACTGCCCTTTATGCGGGACTATCACCCAAGCTATGAAAAGTTTGGCGGCGTTCCCGGCATAAAAGAGGTTAAATTTTCCCTTATTCACAACAGGGGGTGCTTCGGTGCCTGTAATTTCTGCTCAATAGCCTTTCATCAGGGCAGGCAGGTTTCGGTCAGGAGTCGGGAATCGGTTATAAAAGAGGCGAAACAGCTCACCGAAATGCCCGACTTTAAGGGATACATCCACGATGTGGGCGGCCCTACCGCCAACTTCCGCCGTCCTTCCTGTGACGGTCAGCTTAAGAAGGGACTTTGCCCCGATAAAAAGTGCTTGGCACCCTCGGTTTGCCCTGCGGTTAAGGTCACCCACGAGGATTATTTAAAGCTTTTGCGGGAGCTGCGGGCTCTGCCTAAAATTAAAAAGGTGTTTATCCGCTCGGGGATTAGATTTGATTACCTTATTGCCGACCAACACGAGGAGTTTTTTAAGGAGCTTGTGAAGCACCACATAAGCGGTCAGCTGAAGGTTGCCCCAGAGCACAGCTCAAACCGTGTGCTTAAAAGAATGGGCAAGCCGCCTATAGAGGTCTACAACAGGTTTGAAAAGCGGTTTTACGAGCTTACCGAAAGCGTGGGCAAAAAGCAGTATTTGGTGCCCTACCTTATGTCCTCCCATCCCGGAAGCACAAAAAAGGACGCAATCGAGCTTGCGGTCTTCCTTAAGAAGCACGGGCTTCACCCCGAGCAGGTGCAGGACTTTTATCCCACACCGGGCACTGTTTCAACCTGTATGTTTTACACGGGGCTTGACCCTGATACTATGGAGCCTGTCTATGTTCCCCGCACCGAGCGGGAAAAGGCGGAGCAAAGGGCACTTTTGCAGTACTTCAAGCCCGAAAATAAGGCACTTGTGCTTTCCGCCCTTAAAAAAGAGGGGAGACTCAACCTTATCGGCACAGGGCCTAACTGCCTTGTAGCCCCCGATAAGCGGCAGGGGTACTCAGCCCCTAAAAAGCCAAAGAAAACCATTAGAAATATCCATAAACCAAAAAAGAAATAGATTTAATTTAATTTGATATTGTAGGGACGGGCGTCCTCGACCGTCCGTCAAATCAGATGTTGTTAAGCGGGCTGTCAAGTATGCCTGTGTCTTGGCGGCCGCCTCGGTCGGTGCTGTTGGACCTTGTCCAACGGTTGCCACCGTCAACCCGCACCCTACGAAATGTCAATTAACCGGAGAGTAAATTATGAACGAAAAGGAATTTGAAAGACTGCTGTTATCCGTCCAGAAACCCGGACGCTACTCGGGGGGCGAGATAAACAGCGTTGTTAAGGATAAAAAAAGAGTGGATGTGCGGTTTGCCTTCTGCTTTCCTGACACATACGAAATAGGTATGTCCCACCTCGGAATGAAAATACTCTATTCCCAGTTTAACAGCCGTGAGGATATATGGTGTGAGCGGGTTTTCGCCCCGTGGACGGACTTTGAGGAAAAAATGAGGGAGAATAATATTCCGCTCTTCGCCCTCGAGAGCAGGGACAGTATAAAGGACTTCGATTTTATCGGCTTTACCCTGCAGTATGAGCTTTCCTATACAAATGTCCTTAATATGCTGGACCTTGCGGGAGTTCCTTTAAGGAGCGAGGACAGAAAGGATTTGTCTCCCCTTGTTGTGGCGGGAGGACCCTGCGCCTGCAATGCAGAGCCCCTTGCCGACTTTATAGACCTCTTTTTCTTGGGCGAGGGCGAAGAGGTGGATTTAGAGGTTATCGACCTTTATAAGGAGTTTAAGGCAAAGGGCGCAAGTAAGGCAGAATTCCTGCGTGCCGCCGCCAAAATAGAGGGGGTCTATGTCCCGTCGCTTTATGATGTAAGCTATAACGAGGACGGCACCGTAAGGGCTGTAACCCCTAAGGACGGCGCGCCGAAAACGGTGAAAAAGCGCATTATAAAGGATATGGATAACTGCTTCTATCCCGATAAGTTTGTTGTTCCCTTTATTGAAATAGTCCACGACAGAGCGGTACAGGAGGTTTTCAGGGGATGTATCAGGGGCTGCCGATTTTGCCAGGCGGGCTTTATCTACCGCCCTGTAAGGGAAAAGAGCGCTGATACTGTAGACCGTCAGGCAAAGGCGCTGTGTGAAAGCACGGGGTATGACGAGATTTCGCTCTCCTCCCTTAGCACCAGCGACTACACAGAGCTTGAACCGCTCCTTAATCAAATGCTTTGTTGGACAGAGCGAAACGAGATAAGCCTTGCTCTGCCTTCTCTTCGTGTAGACAACTTCTCAAAGGAGCTCCTTGACAAAATCAACCATGTGAGAAAAAGCGGGCTTACCTTTGCGCCCGAGGCGGGCACACAAAGGCTCCGTGATGTTATAAATAAAAATGTCACCGAGGAGGAGATTTTCCGCACCTGCAAAACTGCCTTCCAAGGTGGCTACACCGCAGTAAAGCTCTACTTTATGTTAGGTCTGCCCACCGAGACCGATGAAGATTTAGCGGGTATTGCCGATTTGGGGCAGAGGATAATCGACCTTTTCTACAGCCTGCATGACAGACCCAAGGGCAAGTCCCCCTCGGTATCGATAAGCGTTTCCACCTTTGTGCCAAAGCCCTTTACGCCATTCCAGTTTGAGCCGCAGATAGGCAAGGACGAGATCGAGCGCAGGCAGACGGTACTGAAATATTCCAACAAAAACCGCAGGGTTAATGTCAGCTGGCACGATTCCTCAACCAGCCTTTTAGAGGGTGCCTTTGCCCGCGGCGACCGCCGTTTGGGCAAGGTTTTGGAGTCCGCATTTAAGAAGGGCTGTAGGTTTGACAGCTGGAATGAGTGCTTTAAGCCTGAGCTTTGGGAGGAAGCGTTCAAGGAAAACGGTCTTTCACCTGAGTTCTATGCGGCAAGAAGGCGGGAGTATACCGAAACTAACCCGTGGGACCACCTTGATTACGGGGTCACAAAGAAATTTTTGATTTGCGAGAACGAGCGTGCGCACAGGGTAGAGACCACCCCCAACTGCCGTGAAAAATGCTCGGGCTGCGGAGCTAACTGCTACGGGGAGGGTGTCTGCTTTGAAAAGCGTTAGAATTTTTTATACCAAAAAAGGTAGGATGAAGTTTATATCCCACCTTGATATGAACCGCCTTATGATTAGGGTTATCAGGAAATCGGGCATACCCGTATGGTATACCGAGGGCTTTAACCGCCATATCTATATAAATTACGCCGTGCCCCTTTCTTTAGGGTTTGAGGGGGTATACGAGGTTATGGATATTCGTCTTACCGACGATAATTTTTCCTTTGAGGAAACTCTTGACAGGCTTAACGCCGCCGCACCCGAGGATGTCGAGTTTTTGTGCGCTGAAGAGCCCGTTTTGCCCACGGTTGATATAGCATTTGCCGAGTACGAGCTCATGTTCGACCCCCTAAACGCTCCCCTTTATGACAAATTAAAGGAGTTTTTGTCGAAGGAGTCGGTAATTTGTCATAAAAAGGATAAAAAGGGTAGAGTTAAGGAGTTTGACATTATACCCAAAGTTAAAATGGCAGAATTTAAGGAGGATAAGGCTTTACTTACGCTTTCCGCGGGCAATGAGGGGAATCTTAATCCCACGCTGGTGCTTAGTGCCTTTTTTGAGGAAATGAACATTTCTCCCGTGTTCTGCTCGGTAAAACGGATTATGCTTTTTGATAAGGATTTAAAGCCCTTTAAATAATTTTTAAAAAAAACCAAAAAAATGCTTGACAAACCTATATAGGGGTGTTATAATAACAAAGCTGTCGGTAAGATAGCTTTAAAGTTGGTGTTGATTGCGGCGAGGGTCCACCCGTTCCCATACCGAACACGGAAGTTAAGCTCGCTTGCGCTGAAAATACTTGGCGGGAAGCTGCCCGGGAAAATAAGTAGATGCCAACATTCAAACCTGTACTTAGTGTACAGGTTTTTTCTTTGCCCAATATTTCTAAAACACCGAATTAAAGCATTGACTTTTTTAAAGAAATATGTATAATTAATACTTGTGGCGGATAAAGCCGAAGCTAAGATTTTATCTGAAAGAAAGTAAGCTCCGCCTCGGATGCTCTCGCCGTGTAAAATTTAGAGGGCAAAAACTTAATATGCGGATATGGCGGAATTGGCAGACGCGCTAGATTCAGGTTCTAGTCGGGGCAACTCGGTGCAGGTTCAAGTCCTGTTATCCGCACCAAACAATATAAATCCGAACCTTCTCACAGTTGGAGATGGTTCGGATTTATCTCTTCTATCAAATCTCCCGCACGCCTTACAAGCGGGAGATTGTCGGTTCTGAATCAGTGACCAACCTTATGCTTTCTCGGGGACGTTTCGCTTTCATTTATAACGGTACCCTGCAAGGCGGATTTCGCCTATATTGTAAAATATTATTTTCATGTGTTAATATATTGACGGCGATATTTATTACAGAGCA
>CAJGCQ010000067.1 GCA_904501875.1 Clostridiaceae bacterium
CCTACCTGACCGCCGCCCTCGCCGTAGAAAACGGTTTTATCAAGCACGATAATTGCCTTTTCACCCTCGCCTGCGGCTACTGTATGCTCGCCGTTTGTCACAATGTCAAGAATTTTAGAGGTGCACTCATTTTCGGTATAGCCTAAAAATAAAGTAGCGCCAACGCCGTCAAAGCTTATGCCGTCGCTCTTCCAGCTTTCCGCATCGGCGGATTTTCTCGAAGAACGGGCAAGCTGTCTCTGCTTTTCCATGAGCTCATTGAAGGTTTCCTCGTCCACCGTCATATTTTTTTCAGCTAAAATATCCTTAGTAAGGTCAAGGGGGAAGCCGTAGGTATCATAAAGCTTGAAAGCATCCTCGCCCGACAGCACGCCGCCTTCCTTGGTAAGGTCCTTTAACATATTGAGACCTAAATCGATGGTCTTATTAAAGTTGTTTTCCTCATTAGAAATAACCTTTTTAATAAGCTGTTCCTTTTCAACAAGCTCGGGGTAGCCCGCCTTATTCTCATTAATAACGGTATCGCAAAGCTCAGAGAGGAAGGGACGGTCAATGCCTATAAGCTTGCCGTGTCTCGCCGCACGGCGGATAATACGGCGCAATACATAACCTCTTCCCTCGTTTGACGGGATAATACCGTCGCTTATCATAAATGTCGAGGCTCTTATATGGTCGGTAATGGCACGGATAGAAATATCGGTGCCTTCGTCCTTTCCGTACTCCTTACCCGACATTTCGCAGACCTTGTTCAATATATTCCTTATGGTGTCAACCTCGAACATATTGTCAACCCCCTGCATTACGCAGGCAAGGCGCTCAAGACCCATTCCGGTATCTATATTCTTATGCTCGAGCTCGGTATAGGTGCCGTCCCCCATATTGTTGAACTGGGAGAAAACATTGTTCCAGATTTCCATATAGCGGTCGCAGTCACAGCCGGGCTTGCAGTCAGGGGAGCCGCAGCCGTACCTTTCGCCGCGGTCAAAATAAATTTCACTGCAGGGTCCGCAGGGGCCTGTGCCGTGCTCCCAGAAATTGTCCGCCTTGCCGAGCTTTACAATATGCTCCTCGACAACACCTATCTTATCACGCCAAATGGCGTAAGCCTCATCGTCCTCTTCATAAACAGAGGGCCAAAGCAGATTTTCGGGGATTTCAAGAACCTTTGTCAAGAATTCCCAAGCCCACTCAATAGCCTGCTCCTTAAAATAATCCCCAAAGGAGAAGTTACCGAGCATTTCAAAATATGTGCCGTGGCGTGCGGTATGACCCACACGCTCAAGGTCGGGTGTGCGGATACATTTTTGACAGGTGGTAACCCTTACAGAGGGGGGTGTAACCTCCCCTGTAAAATACTTCTTCATTGGCGCCATACCCGAATTTATAAGCAACAGCGACTTATCGCCGCTGGGTACTAACGAAAAGCTTTTAAGGCGCAAATGCCCCTTAGATTCAAAGAACGAAAGATATTTTTCACGCAGGTCATTTAGTGAAGTCCACTCCATAAATATACATCCTTAAAATAAAATTAAACATACTTAGGCTGACGAGAGCCGAACCCGTTACGGTTTGGGTCTCGCCAGCCTAATTATTATATACTTGTTTTTTTTATTTGTCAACTTTTACTAGCACAAGCTTTCCGCTTTTTTAATTTCTTGACAAACAGGGTGTGTTATGGTAAAATTTTGTTAATTCGAGGGAGTAGTCTGCGCTTTGCGTGACAAGTCAACATACTGATTATATTTTATAATCTGGCTTGAATTAAAAGACGAGACTCGGGTGCGTTTATTGCGCCCGAGTCTTTTATTTTGGAGGTAAAAAATGGGAATTGCAGAATTGTTTTTAATTGCTGTGGGGCTTTCAATGGATGCGTTTGCGGTATCGGTCTGCAAGGGACTGTCAACCCAGTGGTTAAAGCCACAGCACTACCTCGCCGTCGGTGCGTGGTTCGGCGGCTTTCAGGCGCTTATGCCCGCTATAGGCTACCTTTTAGGCTCCTCCTTCCAACAATACATCACCCGCTACGACCATTGGATAGCCTTTATCCTTTTAGTGTTTATCGGCGGGAATATGCTAAAAGAGGGTTTTTCTAAGGAAAGTGAGAATGTCAATTCCTCCTTCCGCCCCTTAGCAATGATTGTTTTAGCCGTTGCCACAAGCATTGATGCCTTGGCGGTCGGCATCACCTTTGCCCTTTTGCCCGATGTAAATATTTTTGCCGCAGTGCTGTTTATAGGAGTTATTACCTTTGTTCTCTCCTGCGTAGGACTTAAAATAGGAAATGTATTCGGTCTTAAATACAAAAGCAGAGCGGAAATCGCAGGCGGCGCAATACTGATACTTATAGGCCTTAAAATCCTGCTCGAGCATTTGGGTGTAATTAATTTTTAGAATTTCTCAACCATTACGGGCGATGCGGGCATCGACCAGCTATATTAAATTTAATCTCCTCGCAAGCTCCGCTACGGGTAAGCCCACAACATTAAACCAGTCGCCTCGGATTGCTTTTACAAGAAGCCCGCCTTTGCCCTGTATTCCGTAAGCACCTGCTTTGTCAAAGCATTCGCCGGTGGCGATATAATCTTCAATTTCCCCGTCCGTCAAAGGATAAAATTCAACCTCGGTCACCGAGGAAAAAGAGTGGCATTCGCCGTTTTTAATTACAGTGCAGCCCGTGACAACCCTATGAGTTCTGCCGGACAGCATTTTCAGCATATCCTTTGCCTGTTTACTGCCCGCCGGCTTTCCCAAAACGCAGTTATCTATAATAACAGAGGTATCCGCACCGATTACAGTATCGTGCGGATATTTTTTTGCAATATCCTCCGCCTTAAGCCTTGCTAAAAACTCGGGCTGTTTTTCGGGCGGAATACCGTCAGGCACGGTTTCCTCCACGCCCGACGGTATTATTTTAAAATCCTCTGTTATAAGTTCTAAAAGTTCTTTTCTTCTTGGCGACGCCGATGCTAAAATAACAGTATTCATTTTAAATCTCCGCAGAAAATGTGGGGATTCCGCTGTTCGAATTTTTCTCAACCTTTTTATTGTACTCCGCCACCGCAAAACGCACATGAACGCTAAGAGAGGTCATAAAATAAGGGAGAGTGAAAACAAGGGGAAAAACAAGCACAGAAATAAGCAACCAGCCTAAAAAGCTGAAAATAAGGTAAATAAAGTCCAATCCCGTATCCTTTGCCAATGTGCAGGACATATGTATAGCCTCCGTTACATCCATATCCTCATCGGCGACAGCCAAAAAGGGCGCTAAATAATAACGTGACATAATAAAAAACAGAACTACCGACGCTACCGTTTTTAAAAATACCGTAAGATAATAAAGATTCCCCGTCCAGATAGGTATGGGAATATTCATAATATCGTATATCTTAACTCCCGAAAATATATTAATAATAAACGCCGGCAAAAACACTACCGCCGCAAAGCCCACTGTACGAATCGCCAGAGAAGCTGACAGACGCAGAGCACGCCTGTACTTTTCTTTATCGGAAAAATAGTGAAAAATCGCCGCCTGCATATCATCAGCGCCGAAAATCATACGCCAAAAAAATCTCACAACCCCTAAGAAAAGCGGAAAAATAAGAAAAATTCCGACAACGGCGAGCAATATATATCCCAACGCACCATTTGAAATATACGACACATAATCCGCTGCGATAAATATTATCAAACAACTGAAAATCAGCAAAAGTGATGCGGCAATACATTTAAGCCAATTGTTTTTAAGTGCAGTTTTTGCAGTCAGCTTTACAACAGAATTACCTGCGGTCATGGTACCGACCCCCATATTATCATATAAATTTATTTTAGTCCTTAAATTTGAAAAACCAATCTCAAAATTATTAAAAAACAGTTAATTTAGCGTATCCCGCCATAAGCTTTTTTGTGCCCACAGTATCAAAGGCAATTTCAAGCATACTGTCCCCACCCATAGGGGTGACGGTGATAACAAGCCCGTCCCCGAAGGCTTTGTGCCTTACCCGCTGGCCTGCGGTGAAATTGCACTCTGCCTTTAACTGCGTAGTATGAGCGCTCCTTATCGGCTTTGGCGAATACCCGTAATCGGTCTTAACAGGTGTAGCAATACGGCTTATTCCCTCAAAATCACAAAGTTCCTCGGGAACTTCCTTTAAAAAACGGGAGGGCATATTGCGGTTTGTTGTGCCGAATATCATACGGGTGTAGGCGTTTGTAACTGTAAGCCTTTTCCTCGCCCTTGTTATAGCAACATAAGCAAGTCTACGCTCCTCCTCAATTTCCTCTGGGCCCGCATAAATAGACTGGTTTCCCGGGAATACCCCCTCCTCCATGCCGACAAGGTAAACATTGTCAAATTCCAGTCCCTTTGCAGAATGTACGGTCATAAGCACAACCCTGTCGTCGCTGTCATCGTATGAGTCAATATCACTTATAAGGGCTATCTGCTCAAGAAAATCCGAAAGGGAGGGCTCCGGCGTTTCCCCCTCATACTGGGCGATATTGGTTGCAAGCTCCTTAACATTTTCGAGTCTTTCCTGCCCCTCATCGCCTGCAAGTTCCAAGGCTTCACGGTAGCCTGTATTATCAAGCATAAGCTCGAAAAGCTCGGAAATTGATACATATTCCGCCGTTCGGGTCAGCTCATCAATTACATCGCAAAAGCCCTTGAGCTTTAGCGCCGCACGGCTTAAAGCGGCGTATTGGTCCGCATTTTTAAACACCTCATAAAGCGAAATGCCAAGCTCAGCCGCTATCTGTGCAGCGTTATTTACCGTAGTATCTCCTATTCCACGTTTAGGCTCGTTTATAACACGGCGCAGGCGCAAATCGTCGCTGTTATTGTTTATAAGCTGTAAATAAGCGATTACATCCTTTATTTCCTTACGCTCATAAAACCTAAAGCCGCCTACAATTTTATAGGAAATACCGCTCCTTGCAAAAACATTTTCAAAGGCGTTTGACTGGGCGTTCATTCTATAAAGAATGGCGTGGTCGGAAAATTTCACACCCTGCTTTACATCTTCAAGAATAGAGTCGGCAACATACCGTGCCTCACCCCGCTCGTCATCAGCGGTGAAAACGGTTATTTTATCACCGCCCTTTTTATCTGTCCAAAGGTTTTTACCCTTTCTTCCGTGATTGTTTTTAATAACTGCATTTGCGGCATTTAAAATATTTGAAGTAGAGCGGTAATTTTGTTCAAGGCGAATAGTGCGGGCATTTCGGTATTCATCCTCAAAATTAAGTATATTCTCAATGGTAGCGCCCCTAAAGCGGTAGATACTCTGGTCATCATCGCCCACAACGCACAAGTTGTTATTTCCCGAAGCTAAAAGGCTTACCAAAACATACTGCGCATAGTTTGTGTCCTGATACTCGTCCACCATAACATACTTAAATTTATTTGTATAGTATTCCAGTACATCATCGTTATTTTGCAGTAAATCCACCGTTTTGACAATCATATCGTCAAAATCCATGGCGTCTGCCTCTTTAAGCCGTTTTTGATAAATTCTGTAAAGCTCCGCTATGGTCTGTTTCCTAAAATCCAAGCCTGCGGACTCTTTAAATTCCACAGGAGAAATAAGCTTGTCCTTAGCCGAAGAAATGGCCGAAAGCACACTCTTGTGGGGGAGTATTTTATCGTCTATATTGTTTGACTTCATTATTTCCTTCATAAGTCGGCGCTGGTCGTCTGTATCGTAAACCGTAAAATGAGAGGTGTGTCCTATAAGCTCGGCGTATCTTCTCAGAATTTTGCCGCATACCGAGTGGAAGGTACCCGCCCAAATATCCTCGGCACCGTCTGTAAGCTTTAAGCCTATACGCTCCTTAAGCTCGCCCGCCGCCTTGTTGGTAAAGGTTATTGCAAGTATCTCCCAGGGCTTTGCGGGTGAAACGGCAAAAAAATTATCTGGCACAAAATCGGTTGCGCCATTTAAATAATCCTCGCCGATTTTAATCATTTCTTCCGTAACGTCGGGTACATATGTACTGTTATACGCATCCCCGAATTTTACAATATTAGCAATTCTGTTTACAAGCACGGTGGTTTTTCCGCTCCCCGCACCCGCCAATATAAGAAGCGGTCCTTTAACGGTTGTAACCGCCTCAAACTGCTTATCGTTCATTCTGTCAAAATATTTCTTTATAACCTGTTTTCTAAGCTCAATAAAATTCATACTTTTCCCCATAATAATTGATATATCTATAATACTATTTTAAGCAAAAAAAGTCAACAAATCAAAAAAGAAAAGTGCCCCGACTACTTATAAGGGTGTCGAGGCATCAGACTTGGTTTACTATGAAGTTTTTAACGCAGGTTTCATAACTTTAATATGTTGTTAAAGCTATTTCAGGGATTCGTGTGAATTTTCTATTCCTCTTTCGCTTCCGGCAGACCTGCAACACTCGTCAGCACCGAGAGAAGCCCTGCAAGGAGCGAGGCGGAGATTACTATTTTCCAATCCACCGCCGATAATACTGCCGATGTGCCTATAGTCGCAACTGCTGTCTGTGCTACGGTTTTAA
>CAJGCQ010000068.1 GCA_904501875.1 Clostridiaceae bacterium
ACACTTCAATTCTTCACAGAATACTTGTAGCTTTTGATGTAACCGACGAGATTTTCGGTATTTCGGTTTCAGTAACAGGCACGCTTAACCCCTTTTACAACTACGGCGCTATGACCGTGGCAATACCCGGCTGGACATTAGGTACGGTATTCGGGGTAATCACGGGCAATATTCTGACCCAAAGCCTTGTAAGCGCCTTGGGAGTAGGGCTTTACGGAATGTTCCTTGCTATAATAATCCCGCCCGCAAAGAAAAACAAGGTTATAGCGGCTCTTGTAATCATTTCAATGGCGGCAAGCCTTGCCTTCTCTAATCTGCCGATTATTTCTTCGGTATCTTCGGGTATGAGGGTTATTATACTTACCGTCGTAATTTCTCTGACGGCGGCTCTGCTTTTCCCCGTAAAGGAGAATGAAGATGAGGCATAATATTTATATCTACATATTTATAATGGCGGCGGTAACCTTTTTAATCCGTGTGTTGCCGCTGACTCTAATACGCAAAAAAATCACCAATGTGACACTGCGCTCATTTCTCTACTATGTGCCCTATGTCACCCTTGCGGTTATGACCTTCCCCGCCATAATCGAGGCGACAAACAGCGTCTGGTCAGGGCTTGCCGCACTTATTGTAGGGGTGTTTCTCGCCTATTTCGGTGTTAGCCTTTTCGGTGTGGCAGTCTGCTCCTGCGTGGTTGTATTCATAATAGAGCTCATAATTCTTTAAATTTTAATTTAAGCCCTTCATTTCCGCTATTCTGTCGGCGATTTCAGCAAAGATTTCACCGCAGGTAGCGGATTGTTTTTGCGTATTTTCAGAAAAGACTATAACGGTATACTGCGGGTCCTCCACAGGAAAAAAGCCACAGAACCAGCCCGCACAGATTTCGGTTCCGTTTTCGTATTTTCCGGTTTGGGCGGTGGCGGTTTTTCCCGCCGCCGAGACGGTTTCAGGCTTTGCAGACTTACCCGTTCCCTCGTCGATAACTGCGGTTAAATATTCCCGCAGTATTAAAGCGGTTTCCTTTTCCATAACCCTCGTGCGTTCCCCAATGCTATAGGGCGTAAATATCCCTCCCGAAAGTGTCCCCTCTACTACCGAGGGGATATTATACGCCCCGTCCGAAGCTACGGCGCAGTAAAGATTGAGCATAGCCACGGGAGACAGCAAAAGCTCTCCCTGACCTATACTGAAATTTGCAAGATAAGCTATATTTGAAAGTCTGTCAGGATTCGGCAGATTTCCCTTAGCGGTTGAAATCCCACCACATATATCTATACTTTTCCCGAATCCTAAGGCAGAGGCGGTGTTATATATCCGCTCCCCGCCAAGGGTAAAGGAAAAATTGTAAAAAAAGGTATTGCAGGAATTTGCAAGTCCGCTTTTTAAATTCATATCCCCGTGACCCGAGAGCTTATGACATTTAAAATAGCGGTCTATTATTTTTGTACTGCCGGTACAGATATAACAAAAATCACCCTTCCCGCACTCAATACCCGCCGCCGCAACGCAAGGCTTAAATACCGAACCTACGCTATACGCCGCAAGCGCTCGGTTTAATAACGGGGAATTTTTTTCATTAAGATAAGTGCTGATCCTTGTAACATCAAAATCAGGAACACTTGCCATCGCCCTGATTTTTGAGTTTTTCGCATCTGCAACAACAACTGCGCCGCATTCGATTTGCTTTGCCGCCTCCTCGGCAATGGTCTGTATATTAATATCAAGGGTTGAAACCACTCCGGACGCAGTAACAGAGGTGTCGTTTTCGATTTCAGGCTTAATACCCACAAGAATATCCCCGCCGCCATCCAAAGTAAAACAAAACGCCGCCTTTTTATCGGAATACAGGTATTCATCATACGCCTTTTCAAGTCCCGAAACTCCGTGGGACTCACTATCGGTATACCCTATAAGGTGTAAAGCCTTTGTATCCGCCGAATTATGCTCGTAAATGGTAATACAGGTTATTCCGTCACAGTCTACCATTTTGGGCACCTCGCATAAGACAGGCCTACCTGATTTAAGCCTTTCAAGCACGCTTTCCAGCTCCTCGCCCGACAAAACCGAGCTTATTCCCGTGACCGCACGGGGAATAGGCGAAACCGCCGCAATAATTTTTGTACTGCTGTTTGTAATCGGCACCATATTGCAGTCATAAATTGTTCCCCTAAGACTTGATGCGGTAAGTCTCATAGCGGACTGCTTAGTTTGAACCTCGGAATAGTCCGAAGTAGCTATAAACGCAACCCGCATTATACAGCTGAAAAACAGCACAATCACAAGGAAAAAGCAAATTGCCGAGCGTTTTGAAAATATACCCCAAAAGCCTTCTTTAGACATAAAAAACACCTCTTGTTAAAAGTATTAACAAAAGGTGTTTGTTTAAACCGATATTATTAAGAAGCGGACGGTTCTACTATTTTCTTTACCTTAAACTGCTTCACGACTCTGTCGATTACTTGGCAATGCATTTTTTCAGCGTATTCCTTAATATCCGCTTCGTACTCCTCATCAGCGATAAGGTGGCGTACGGTCACATCAAGGGTATCGAGATAGTAAGAATCAGCCTCAATATCCTGCTTTACAGCAAGCACAAGACCAGAGCCATCGTCAAGCTCTATTACCTTTACCTCGCCTGTAGCCATTGCCTTTACTTTAGTGAAATAGTCGGAAGAATAGGAAGTGATTGAGGAGCCCAAAATACTCGCATACTTATCCTTGGGCTGAGGCTCGTCGGTCTCGGCTTCCTCTTTCTCTTCGGCCTCTTCTGCAGTGCCGTTATAATCCTTGTAAACCTCTTCAAAGGTCTTCTTGCCATTCTTTAAATCGGCGGCATAGCCGTTAATCTTTTCCTTAAGTGCGGTTATTTCGTCAGCTTTCTTTTCCGAAAAGCTCACCTCTAAAATATCTGCAACAACAAAATTATCAAGCATTTTTGCCTTTACGGTATCGGCCTCAATTTCCTTTTCCCCGCCCTCGCCGTAAAGGTGCTCAAAATAAAGGTTTGAATAATAGGTGTCCTTCATATAGTTAGTATATGTACTTTCGCCTACTCCGTTGGGCTCAAAGTATACTGAATAGCCATAGCTTGACCAATAAAAGGAAGCATAAGCCTCGGCGTTCTCAGCCTCCTCATCCGAAATCTCAAGGTTATTTTCCTTGCAAAGGGTTTTATACGCAGCGATTTCCTTAAGATAATCCAGAGCGGTATCCTCAACCCAGGTAACAAAGTCCTTATCGTCAATTTTCTTTGAATAATAATCAACATCATCCGTAGACTCGTCATCGGAAAGCTCTGACTCTACCCTGTATTTAGCCTCGGAATCGGCGTTTATAAGAGCGCACATATAATACGCTGAAGTAAACTCAATATCGCCTATTTTAACTGCAATCTCGCCCTTTTCATGGCAGGCAGTAAACATAAGTGCCATAACAAGAACTAACGCCAAAGCGAAAACTTTTTTAATATTCTTCATCTTTATTCCTCCATAAAAGCTTAACATATTAATTATATATTAATCTTTAATAAAAGTCCATAAAAAAATGTAAATTTATAATGCCGCTGTAAGCTCTGCCGCAAGGTCTGACATTTTCTGTCCCTTATTAAGCCTTACTGCATAGACAGGCTTATCAGTAGCGTTAAGGGAAAATCGGTTTCCGAAATAGTCCGAAAGCTTGTGCACAACCTCGGGCTCTATTGATGTTATATGCAATATTGCGGTGTTTGATGTGCCCGTAATCTCGGTGATTTTAGCCGCCGCCGCTTTGTTTCGAAGTAAGGCTATATCTATAAGCCCCATAACCGCTACCGGTGGCTCGCCGAAGCGATCGCACAGCTCGTCTATAACATCGCTTGCGTCATCGTCATTCCTTATTGCCGCAATCCGCTTGTAAATTCCAAGCCTTGCGGGCAGGGACTCAATATACCTTTCGGGGATATGCGCCGAAATATTGAGGTCAACCGTACAGGGGATATCATCTTCTATCGGTGCGCCGTTTTCCTCGTTTACCGCCTCGTTTAAAAGCTTTAGGTACATATCGTAGCCCACCGACTCCATATTTCCGTGCTGGTCGCCGCCTAAAATACTGCCTGCTCCCCTTATTTCAAGGTCTCGCATAGCTATTTTATAGCCCGAGCCAAACTCGGTAAACTCTCTTATTGCCTCAAGCCGCTTTGAGGCAACGTCAGAAAGCTGTTTTCCTGTTCTAAAGCAGAAATAAGCATAAGCACGACGGGGCGAGCGCCCTACCCTGCCCCTTAGCTGGTGGAGCTGAGCAAGTCCCATTTTGTCCGCATCCTCGATTATAAGGGTATTGGCATTAGGTACATCAACCCCCGTCTCAATTATGGTTGTGCATACAAGCAAATCAATTTCGTGTTCAATAAGCTTGCGCCAAACCTCGGTAAGCTCGTCTTCACTCATCTGACCGTGGGCTATTCCCACATTAATATCAGGCAGTCTCGCTTTAAGGGAAGCCGCACAGCGCTCTATACTCTCAACTCTGTTATGCAGATAGTAAACCTGACCGCCTCTGCGTGCCTCTTTGTTTATAGCATCGGTAATAACACCCATATTATATTCAAGCACATAGGTCTGCACAGGGTGGCGGTCGCCGGGGGCTTCGTCAAGGCTGGACATATCCCTAAGCCCCGAAAGTGCCATATTAAGCGTGCGGGGAATGGGGGTTGCGCTAAGGGTTAAAATATCCACAAAGGGGTAAAGCTCCTTAAGCCGTTCCTTTTGAGCAACACCGAAACGCTGTTCCTCGTCGATTATCACAAGCCCAATATTTTTAAAGAAAATATCCTTTGAAATAAGCCTGTGAGTACCCACCACCATATCGAGTCTGCCGCATTTAAGGTCATTTATTATCCTTGTCTGCTCCTTTAGCGGAACAAAGCGGTTAAGCAGTCCCACATTTACGGGCATATCGCCGAAACGCCTAACAATAGTGTTGTAATGCTGCATTGCAAGAATGGTTGTGGGAACTAACATAGCGCATTGTTTACCCTCGCTTATGCACTTGAAAGCCGCACGCAAGGCCACCTCGGTCTTACCAAAGCCCACGTCTCCGCAGAGCAGTCTGTCCATAGGCACTTCCCGCTCCATATCCCGCTTTATCTCGTTTATACAGCGAAGCTGGTCGTCGGTCTCGTCATACTCAAAACGGCGTTCAAAATCGTTTTGCAGGTCGGTATCGGAGCTGAATGCGTAGCCCTTTACCGACATTCGCTTAGCGTACAAGGCGGTTAATTGTTTTGCCATATCCCGTACTGCGGCTTTTACACGCCTTCTTGTTTTCTGCCATTCCGTACCGCCCAATCGGTTAAGCTTTATACCGCCCTCTGTCGCAGCACCGATGTATTTTGAAACCAAATCAAGCTGGGTTACGGGCACATAAAGCACATCGCCCTTGGCGTAGTTAATTTTAATATAATCCTTTGTGACCCCGCCGTTTGTGATGCGCTTAATCCCGTCAAAAACCCCTATTCCGTGGGATTCGTGAACAACATAGTCCCCTGCTCTAAGCTCATCAAGGGAGCCTATTTCCTGCCCGTTTTTAGGTATCGGCTTTTTCCGCTTGCCCTCAGAGGCGATATATCGGTGGGTTATAAGCATAAACCTACAGGACGGAATTTCAAACCCACCGGTCAGTCCGCCGACGGTAATGGTTACACCCGAGGGAGTGAAATCATGGGACTCGCTGAAGGTACTATTTATACCTTTCTCGTTAAGCTCGTTATTAAGAACCTGTGCCGCACGCCGCTCCCCCGCTAAAATTACAACCGAGCCGCCCGTTTCCCGAACAAAGGAAATATCTTCAAGCAGAACCTTTATATCCCCGCTCCAAGCCGTAGAACGCTTGTAATTAAAATTAATAATGTCTCTGGGGCTTAGCTCGTAGGAATTGCGTGGGAAGTTTTCCATTATTACAGCACCCGGCACACAGCTCCAAAAATCGGTTTTATCAAGCCACAGCCTTGCGGTCTTTTCGGTAAGATACCCCTCTTCAAGATAAGCCTCTATATCCGCCGACTGCTGAACCGCCATAGACTTAAACCTATCGTTAATACCGCCGCTTTCGCTGACAATAACAAGTGCGTCCGAAATATAGTCAAAGACTGTCTCTCCGCCCTCAAATATAAGGGGAATATATCGGTCATAGGAAAACTCTATGCCGTTTTCGAGTGCGTCAATATCCTTTAGGATTACCGATCTTTGCTTTTCGGTAAGCCCCTTTGCGGTTTTAAGATAATTGTTAAGCTTAATTATCAGCTCCTGCGGCTCGAAAACCACCTCGCAGGCAGGTGTGATTTCTATTTTTTTAGTATTTACTGTTCTTCTCTGGGTTTCGGTATCAAAATACGAAATACTGTCAATCTCGTCGCCCCAAAACTCGATACGGCAGGGCTGTTCGGAATTAACGGGGAAAACATCAAAAATTCCGCCCCGC
>CAJGCQ010000069.1 GCA_904501875.1 Clostridiaceae bacterium
ACTATAATCGACACCTCTACCGCCCACCGTACTAACCCCGATTGGGTATACGGTTTTCCTGAGCTATCGGCAGAGAATGAGCAAAAAATCGCAGGCTCAAAGCGTATAGCCGTCCCCGGCTGTCACGCAAGCGGCTTTATATCCCTTGTTTTTCCCCTTATAAAGGCGGGAATTTTAGATGAAAACACCCTGCTCCCCTGCTTTTCGGTGACGGGCTATTCGGGCGGCGGCAAAAAAATGATTGCCGAGTACGAGAGCGAGGAAAGAGACCCGCTGTTATCTGCACCGAGACAGTACGGGATAGCGCAGTCTCATAAGCACCTGCCCGAAATGACGGCGGTTTGCAAACTTAAAAACCAGCCGCTGTTCTCCCCTGTCGTAGCCGATTTTTACAGCGGTATGACAGTGACTGTTCCCCTCTTTAAAAGCCAAATTAAGGGCACTGCCGAGGACATTAAAAAGGTATATAAGGAAAAATACAACGGTCCTGTTGTAAGGTATAAAGAGGACTTTGACGAGAGCGGTTTCATCTCTGCAAATAAGCTAAAAGATCGGGACAGTATGGAAATTTCGATCTCGGGCAATGAGGAGCGGATTTTGCTTATCTCCCGCTATGACAACCTCGGCAAGGGCGCTTCGGGTGCGGCGGTCGAGTGTATGAACATAGTAATGGGTGTAAATAAAACTACGGGATTAGTATTATAAATGAATAGTCAGCAAAAGCTTTTGCTAAGCCGCTCAAGCGGCTTGTAGAAACACAAAAGTGTTTCTACTTTCACTAATCATTATAGGAGTAGAAAAATGGAAATATCTTCAGGCGGCGTTTGTGCCGCAAAGGGCTTTAAGGCGTCAGGCGTGCACTGCGGAATAAGAAAAAACCGCGCAAAGCGTGATTTGTCCCTTATATTTAGCGAAAAGAGGGCGGCGGCGGCGGCAGTTTACACAACAAACCTTGTAAAGGGTGCGCCTCTTACCGTTACAAAGAAGCATATTGCCGACGGCTTCGCACAGGCTGTAATCTGCAACAGCGGCAACGCCAACACCTGCAACGAGGGCGGCATAGAAATTGCAGAAGAAACCTGTGAATTGTTGAGTAAAGAGCTTAATATCCCCGCCGAGGATATAGTAGTTGCTTCCACAGGCGTTATAGGTCAGCCCCTTGATATTGAGCCGATAAAGAACGGTATACCCGAGCTTGTAGGTGCGCTTAGCGGTGACGGAAGTATTCCGGCGGCGGAGGGCATTATGACCACCGACACCAAGGTTAAAGAGGTTGCAGTATCCTTTCATATCGGCGGTAAGGAGTGTAAGATAGGCGGTATCGCAAAGGGCTCGGGTATGATTCACCCGAATATGGCGACAATGCTTGTATTTATCACCACCGACTGTGCTATAAGCTCCGAAATGCTTAAAAAGGCGCTGTCAAGCGACATTCAGACCACCTTTAATATGATAAGCGTTGACGGGGACACCTCAACCAACGATATGGTAACCCTGCTTGCAAACGGTATGGCAGAAAATGAGGAAATTACCGCCGAGGGCGAGGACTTTGACACCTTTATGAAAGCGCTTAACACCGTAACGGTATATCTCTGCCGCAAAATCGCGGGGGACGGCGAGGGTGCGACCAAGCTTATCGAGTGCAGAGTTGCAGGCGCTAAAACAAAAGAGATTGCAAAGACGGTGGCAAAATCGGTTATCTGCTCCTCCCTTACAAAGGCAGCTATGTTCGGTGCGGACGCTAACTGGGGGCGTGTGCTTTGCGCAATAGGCTATTCGGGAGCAGATGTAGATATTACAAAAATAGATGTTTCTTTTAAATCAGCAAAGGGAGAAATCCCCGTTTGTAAAAACGGTGCGGGAATACCCTTCAGCGAGGAAAAAGCCAAAGAGATTTTGTTAGAGGACGAAATTGAAATTTTGGTTTCTCTTAATTCGGGCAAGTATTCCTCTACTGCGTGGGGCTGTGACCTTACCTACGATTATGTTAAAATTAACGGAGATTACAGAACATAGGCTGAGCCTAGAGAGGTGATAATAATGGCTATTGAGCTTTCAAACGCACAGCGTGCCGAGGTTTTAACCCAGGCACTGCCTTATATTCAGAAATACTATAAAAAAATAGTTGTTATCAAGTACGGCGGCAACGCTATGATAAACGAGGAACTGAAACAGCAGGTAATGGAGGACATCGTGCTCCTTTCCCTTATCGGGGTAAAGGTCGTGTTGGTGCACGGTGGCGGGCCAGAGATTACCGATATGCTTAAAAAAATCGGCAAGGAATCGGTTTTTGTGGACGGACTGCGTGTTACAGATAAGGAAACCGCCGATATCGTACAAATGGTGCTTGCTGGTAAGATTAACAAAAGCCTTGTCAACCTTCTTGAAATAAAGGGCGGCAAGGCTATGGGCATTTCAGGTATGGACGGCCATATGATTGAGGCTGTGTCCAAGGACGAAAGGTTAGGCTATGTGGGCAAGATAACAAAGGTAAATGTTGAGCCGATTATAGACCTGCTTGAGCACGACTATATCCCCGTTGTGTCGACCGTCGGCTGTGACGGGGACGGCAATGTTTACAATATTAATGCAGACACCGCCGCCGCCTACATTGCAGGTGCGATGAATGCCGAAAGACTTATTACAATGACCGATATTGAGGGCATTTTACGGGATAAGAACGACCACGATTCCCTTATTCCCTGCATTGATATTGAAGAGGCTACGGAGCTTTTCCGTGACGGCACAATCTCGGGCGGTATGATACCCAAAGTCGAGTGCTGTATTGAGGCTATTCACCGTGGAGTCAACAAGGTAATCATTCTTGACGGCAGAGTGCCCCACGCATTGCTTATTGAGACCCTTACAAACGAGGGTGCGGGCACAATGGTTACGGGAGACAAAAATGATGAGCGTTAAGCAAAAGGATAATGAATTTATCGCCGCCACCTACGGGCGTTTTCCCATAGTTATAACCGAGGGCAAGGGCTCGATTTTAAAGGACGAGGACGGTAAAGAGTACATAGATTTAGGCACAGGTATTGCCGTAAACACCTTCGGTGCGGCGGACAGTGACTGGATAAACGCCGTAAATAAGCAGTTAAATAAAATTCAGCACACCTCTAATTTGTATTATACAAAGCCCGATACCGAGCTTGCCGAAATGCTCTGCCACCGCACGGGGCTTAAAAAGGTTTTCTTTTCAAATTCAGGGGCGGAGGCTAACGAGTGCGCCATAAAGGCAGCCCGCAAATATGCCGCCGAGAAAAAGGGCGCTGAATATAACACAATTATAACCCTTAAAAACAGCTTTCACGGCAGAACGATAACCACCCTTGCCGCAACGGGTCAGGAGGTTTTCCACAGGAACTTTTTACCGCTTACAGAGGGCTTTGCCTACGCCAAGGCGAATGATATCGACGATTTAAAGCAAAAGGTTAGCGAAAATAAGACAGCCGCAATTATGTTTGAGCCTGTTCAGGGCGAGGGCGGAGTTATGCCCTTAACCAAAGAATTTGTTTCTGCCATAGACGAAATCGCAAAAGAGCAGGATATTTTAATGATAGCTGACGAGGTGCAAACCGGCAACGGCAGAACGGGTATGCTTTACGGCTATATGAACTATCATATAACTCCCGATATTGTCTCAACCGCTAAAGGCTTAGGGGGCGGACTTCCTATAGGAGCTACCCTTTTAGGCGAAAAGGTAAAGGCTGTGCTTACAGCTGGGTCCCACGGCTCTACCTTCGGGGGTAACCCCGTGTGCTGTGCGGGGGCTCTTAACATTTTAAGCCGTATTGACGATACTCTTTTAGCCGAGGTTAGGAAAAAATCGGAATATATTATTAACGAGTTATCCCAAGCTAAAGGTGTAAAATCGGTTACGGGTATGGGGCTGATGTTGGGCATAGAGACCGAAAAGGACGCAAATGAGGTAATAGACTACTGCCGAGAAAATGGCGTGCTTGTAATAAAAGCGAAAACCAAGGTGCGCCTGCTCCCCGCCCTTAACATTCCGTGGGAACAGCTTAAAACGGCAATACAAATACTTAAAAAAGCCTGTGAATAAGGAGATTAAAAATATGGATTTTAAAGGGAAAAGCTTTTTAAAGCTGCTTGATTTTTCTGCTGAGGAAATAAGTTGCCTGATAGACCTTGCGGCCGAGCTTAAATACAAAAAGAAAAGCGGTATTCCCCACAACATCTGTGCGGGAAAAAATATCGCCCTTATATTTGAAAAAACCAGCACCAGAACCCGTTGCAGCTTTGAGGTTGCGGCATATGATCTTGGAATGGGGGTCACCTACCTTGACCCTGCAGGCTCCCAGATAGGCAAAAAAGAGAGCATTGCCGACACCGCACGTGTTTTGGGCAGAATGTTTGACGGTATTGAGTATCGGGGCTACGGTCAGGAAGTTGTTGAAGATTTGGCAAAATATGCGGGGGTTCCCGTATGGAACGGACTTACAAACGAGTTCCATCCCACCCAGATTTTAGCCGATTTCCTTACAATAAAGGAGCATTTCGGAAAGCTTAAAGGAATTAACCTTGTTTATATGGGGGACGCCCGCTACAATATGGGCAATTCCCTTATGGTAGGCTGTGCTAAAATGGGGCTTAACTTCACCGCCTGCGCACCCGAAAAATACTTTCCCGATAAGGAACTGGTAAATACCTGCAAGGAAATTGCGGAAACAAGCGGAGCCACTCTTACCTTTGAGACCGACCCCATGAAAGCCACAAAAAACGCCGATGTCATTTACACTGATGTTTGGGTTTCAATGGGCGAGCCGATAGAGGTTTGGGAAGAGAGGGTTAAGGAGCTTTCCCCCTATCAGGTAAACGAAGAGCTTATGGCAAATGCAGGTGAAAACGCAGTATTTATGCACTGCCTACCGGCTTTCCATGACCTTAAAACAACCGTAGGCAAGGAAATGGGCGAAAAATTCGGCAGAGACTGCTTTGAGGTGACCGACGGCGTGTTTGAGTCGCCGCATTCGATAGTATTTGACGAGGCGGAAAACCGTATGCACACAATAAAGGCGGTAATGGCCGCAACATTAGGTTAAGGGTATGGATAAAAAGGCATATTTGGTATTAGAAGACGGAACGGTCTTTGAGGGCTACTCCTTTAGAGCAGAAAAAAACACCCTTAAAATGCGGGTGTGGGAGCGTGGAAACGGGAAACCTTCGCCTGCGGTACGGGTGCCTGCGCCGCTGTTGCCGCTGCCTGTGAAACGGGCAAGTGCAACAAGGGTGAGGACATTACCGTGAAGGTAAAGGGCGGCGACCTTATCGTAAACTACACCGACGAAAAAATAACCCTTACGGGGGATGCGGTGCTGGTATTTGACGGTATTACAGAATATTAATGAAAAAAGCTTGAGTAAGTTTTTACCTTACTCAAGCTTTTTATTTTCAGTATGGTTTTCCTATTTTGCAAGGCTCAATAAGCTCGGAAAGGGAGCCTGTGCAAACGCTCCGGCGCATTAAAATTATGTATTCATACCAAAACAGTCTTTTTATCCCGCAATCCTTTAATTTGGCGTGCTCGGAATTCACTCGGGGTCATTTTATTCATATCATAAAAAGCCTTGTTGAAATTACGCAAACATTCAAACCCCACATCCTCAGATATTTTGGTTATAGTGTCCGAGGTTTCGGTCAGCAAATGGCAGGCATCCCCTATTCTCAGGAAATTAATATACTGAGGAAGGGTCATTCCCATATGCTGATTAAAAATATGTGAAATCCGTTGCTTGCTCAAATGCAGCTCATTGGAAAGTACTTCAAGGGAAATTTTATTTCGGTAGTTGCGAATACAGTAGTTGCAAATTTTTTCAAAGTTGCTGGAATTTAATCCGTCAACGGGCTTAGCGTCAATCAAGGGCTTTATAAGAAACATAGCAAGGCTTAAATATCCAAGCAAAAGCAGCTCGGCATCCTCGCTCTGAGTGTCGTATGCCGTTTCAAATTCAAGCATAAGCCTTTTAAGCGCATCGGATTCGCTGAAATTTATTATCGGATGCTTGGGCAAATTGGCCTTAAAATAGTTCCCCATATTAGGCATTAAATCGGAACTGAAATTCATAACCAAAAATTTACCATTCTCATACATCGTATAATCATGCACCTGATTGGGGAAAGCAAAGACAATATCGCCCTCGCCTATCTCGGAGGTGTTGCCGCCCAAAAAACAGCT
>CAJGCQ010000070.1 GCA_904501875.1 Clostridiaceae bacterium
TACAAGACGGTCCTTGGCAATTTCCTTTAAGAGGTCTATTATCTGTAGCGAGGTTTCGCTGTCAAGGGCACCAGTGGGCTCGTCTGCAAGGAGTATTTCGGGATTGTTTACAAGGGCACGAGCGATAGCCACACGCTGCATCTGACCGCCGGACATCTCGTTGGGCTTTTTGTTTAACTGGTCACCTAAGCCCACTTTTTCAAGGGCATCTTTAGCCCGCCTTCTGCGTTCGGCTTTGGATACCCCCGAAAGGGTAAGCGCCAGTTCAACATTTGATAAAACACTCTGGTGGGGAATAAGGTTGTAGCTTTGGAAAATAAAGCCAACCGAATGGTTGCGGTAATTATCCCAATCCCTGTCCTTAAAGGTTTTTGTTGATTTTCCGCCGATAATTAAGTCACCGTCGGTATAGTTATCAAGACCGCCGATGATATTTAACAGGGTGGTCTTTCCGCAACCCGATTGACCGAGAATTGAGACAAACTCATTCTTTCGAAATTCTATGCTTACGCCCTTAAGCGCATGTACGGTTGTGTCGCCGGTTACATAATCTTTTTTAATATTTTCAAGCTTTAACATATCTCATCACTCCGTTCACCTGTAAAAATTATACTTTTAATTTTTAAATAAAGTGTGAATGTATAAAAAATATTTGATAAATAACAGTATTAGTGTTATAATCTCATGTATATAACTTTGCGAAAGGACAGGTATAATGGAAAAGGTATTCAAAAAGTTAACGGTTTTCTTATCGGGACTTCTGGTGGTTACCACAGTTTTCCTTATTTTTGTTATGCCTACATACATTAGTTCGGAACGCAAAATTGACTTTTTCTCTTCAAACCGGATTGTGGATAATGTCCGCAATATGGAAATCAATATGACCTCGGTCGTTTATGTTCAAAATGAAAAAGGCGACTGGGAGGAATACCAGCGTCTTCACGGCACGGAAAACCGAATTTGGGTGGGAATAGATAAGGTTCCTCGGTATTTGAAGGACGCATTTATTGCAATAGAGGACGAGCGCTTTAATACCCACAGCGGAGTTGACTGGAAGCGTACTGCTGCAGCCGTGGGCAACAAGCTTTTAAAATTTGATTCGAGCGAGTTTGGCGGTTCTACAATAACCCAACAGCTTATTAAAAATGTAACCAACGATAAGGGCAGAAACGCAATGCGTAAATTCAGGGAAATTGTGCGTGCATTGCTTATAGAACGCAAGCTCAGTAAAACCGAGATTTTAGAGGCTTATTTGAATACGATTTCTTTAGGTAATGGTATTTGCGGTGTTCAGGTGGCCTCAAACTATTACTTCAACAAGGATGTAAGTGAGCTTACGCTTACAGAGTGTGCGGCGATTGCGGCTATTACCAAAAACCCATCCGCATACAATCCCGAAAGCGCGTTGGAGTCTAACACCGCCCGCCGCAGAACGGTGCTTGATAAAATGCTGGAGTTAGGCAAAATAACCTATGAGGAGTACGACCAAGCTTATAATGCCCCTCTTGTGCTTGATAATTCCAAAGAGGACGATTTAGAGGCGGAAATTAACAGTTATTTTATTGACACTCTTATTGACCAAGTTATCGAAGATTTGGCAGAGAAATACAATCTTAATACCTCAATGGCTTCAACAATGTTTTATAACGGCGGCTTTAAGATTTACGCAACGCTAAAGCCCCGAATTCAGTCTAAAATGGAAGAGGTATACACGGATATCGATACCTATTTTTCACAGACCAAGAAAGATGATAACGGCGAAACTGTGCATGTCCAGTCGGCTATGACCGTTATGGATTACAGCGGACATATTGTAGGCGTAGTTGGCGGAGCGGGCGAGAAGACCACCAACAGAGGTCTTAACCGTGCCACCGATTCGCCGAGACAGCCCGGCTCTACAATGAAGCCGATAGGCGTTTACGCACTTGCTATCGATAAGGATATTGTAAACTACACCTCAAGTGTGCTTGACCAGCCTATTAAAAATTATTACGAGGGCGGTAAAAGCGGACCTAAGGAGTGGTATGGATATTACAAGGGTACTGTAAGCCTTAACTACGCTCTTAGAAAGTCTATGAATACTGTTCCCGTGCGGCTTTTACAGGAAATAGGAATTGAAACCTCCTACGATTTCCTTGTAAATAAGCTTCATTGTGAGCATTTAGTGGAGGCGGACAAAAACTTGGCTGCCTTGGCTTTAGGCGGCACTAACTACGGCCTTACAACCACCGAGTCTGCCGCTGCATTTGCTGTCTTTGGCAATCATGGTGTTTACTACAAGCCCACAACTTACTATAAGATAGAACACCCTAACGGAGAAATTGTACTTGAATATGACGATGCGGGCGAGCAGGTAATAGGCCAAGATTCGGCCACCATAATGAATCACCTTTTACAGGAGGTTGTTTACGGCAGCGAGGGTACAGGCCGCTCAATCGCAGGCTACAGCTCTATGAAAGCATATGCGAAAACGGGAACCTCCAGCGAATCAAACGACCTTTGGATGGTTGCCGGAACACCTTATTATATAGGTTCGGTATGGTACGGCTTTGATTTGCAAAGCAAGGTAAACAGCGGCGGCGCCGCAAAAATTTGGAAAGAGGTTATGAGTGATGTACACAAGGACCTTGAAAAGAAGGAATTTGAGGACAGCGAAAATGTAGTCAAAAAGGGAATCGGATATTATAAAAAGAACGGCAGAATTGATAATCCTATTTATCAAAGCGACTCTTCAAGTGAAACGAGCAGCGTTGTATCCTCTGAAGTAATAGCCGATACTTCGTCTGTAGTATCCTCTAATACTTCAGAGGGACAAACGCCATCAGCACCTACTGAAAGTACTTCGGCAGAACCGACAATCCCCGCCGATAGCAGTAATGTGACTTCATCAAGCGAGCCTGATGAGTCTGCCGACTCCTCTAAACCTGTAGAATCGTCGACTCAGATAGCCTCTTCCTCTTCGGAAACGGAGGGTATGCAATAATTATGGATAAGTATAATATGAAGCCGATTGCAAGGATTTATACTGATTTTCCCGATAAATTCGGTATTCCCCGCCAAAGCGGAATTGTAAAAGAATTAAAGGGCAGGGTGGTTTTTGAGCCGCCCTACCGAGATTTCAGGGCAGTTAAGGAGCTAAACGAATATTCCCACATCTGGCTTTTGTGGGTTTTCTCTCGTTCCGAAAGGGAAGAGTGGTCGCCTACTGTTCGTCCACCGAGGCTTGGGGGCAATACCCGTGTAGGTGTATTTGCTACCCGCTCGCCCTACAGACCGAATCCCATAGGTATGTCGGCAGTAAAGCTTGAAAGGGTAGTGGTTGATGAAGACTTAGGCCCTGTTTTGGAGGTTTCGGGCATTGATATAGTTGACGGCACCCCTATACTTGATATAAAGCCCTATTTAAGCTTTGCAGACTCATATCCAGGTGCGGTCTGTGGCTTTGCGGACAGGCTTTACGGTAGGTCACTTAAGGTAATAATTCCCGATAGTATTTTAAAAACCATCCCCGAAGATTTAATCGCTCCTCTTAGAGGTTTACTTGCTGAAGACCCCCGTCCCAGTTATCAAAACGACCCTGAAAGGGTTTACGGTTTTGCCTTTAGTAAATATGAGGTGAAATTCAAGGTTGACGGATATGTTTTAACCGTTATTTCGGTTGAATTAAAATGATATATCTTATATGAAATATCACTTATATCATAATAATAGTATTTCCCACTGGTTACGGCTTTCACTGTAATCACCGAAGACGGGTGCGGCGTTCCACGAGGGTGCAATGGCTGAACGGCGCAGAGGTTGATTTTTAATTGATTTTGTTATAAAATATATCAGCGCCTTCTGCAAAGAAAACGCTGATTTAGAATACAATAAGGACTGAAGACGATGTTTAAAATTGTTTACAAAAAGGCTCTCAATCCTACCGTCACTATGATGGATATTGAGGCTCCCCTCGTAGCACGTAAGGCGCAGGCGGGTCAGTTCATCATTCTTCGTACCGATGAGGACGGGGAGCGTATTCCCCTTACCGTTGCGGGGTATGACAGGGATAAGGGAACCGTTAAAATTATTTTCCAGATTGTGGGCGCTACTACCGAAAAGCTTAACCGCAAAGAGGTTGGTGACTGCCTTGCAGATTTTGCAGGTCCTCTTGGCAAGTCTACCGAAACCGAAGGACTTCGCAAGGTCTGTGTTGTGGGCGGCGGTGTTGGATGTGCTATCGCTCTACCTATTGCCCAAAAGCTTCGTGAACAGGGCTGTGAGGTTCACTCAATTATCGGCTTCCGTAATAAGGATTTAGTAATCCTTGAAGAGGAGTTTGCTGCTTGCTCTGATAGGCTTACGGTTATGACCGACGACGGCTCTTACGGCACAAAGGGGCTTGTTACCGTTCCGCTTAAAGAGGCTATCGAGGCGGGCGAAAACTATGACGAGGTTATCACAATAGGACCGCTTATTATGATGAAGTTCGTTGTGGGCGTCACAAAGCCGGCGGGTGTAAAAACCGTTGTTTCTATGAACCCGATTATGATTGATGGCACGGGAATGTGCGGTGGCTGTCGCTTAACCGTTGGTGGCAAAACAATGTTTGCCTGCGTTGACGGACCCGACTTTGACGGATTTGAGGTTGATTTTGACGAGGCTATGAAGCGGGGCGCTATGTACCGTGACTTTGAACGCCACGCCTATGAGGAAACCTGTAATCTCTTCAAAAAGGAGGCGGAATAATGGCTGCTAATATGAGTCTTAAAAAGAACGAAATGCCCGTTCAGGACCCGAATGTCCGCAATCATAATTTTTCTGAGGTGGCTTTAGGCTACAGCGAGGAGACTGCGCTTGACGAGGCTATGCGCTGTCTTAACTGCAAAAATATGCCCTGCGTTTCGGGCTGTCCTGTTAATATACATATCCCCGCATTTATCGAAAAGATAAAGGAGGGGGATTTTGAGGGGGCTTATCAGGTAATTTCCAAGTCTTCAAGTCTACCTGCAGTTTGCGGAAGAGTTTGCCCGCAGGAAACACAGTGCGAATCCAAATGTGTTCGAGGTATTAAGGGTGAGCCTGTAGGCATTGGCAGACTGGAACGCTTTGTTGCCGATTGGCATAATGCGCATTCCTCAGATAATGTAGAGGTACCCGCTTCAAACGGTCATAAGGTCGCAGTTGTAGGCTCAGGACCCTCGGGTCTTACCTGTGCGGGTGACCTTGCTAAAAAGGGCTATAAGGTCTCTGTTTTCGAGGCTTTGCACACCGCCGGCGGTGTGCTTGTTTACGGAATCCCTGAGTTCCGTCTGCCTAAGAAAATCGTTAAAAAAGAGGTTGACGGGCTTAAAAAGTTAGGCGTTGAGATTTATACCAATGTTATAATCGGTAAGACCGTAACGGTTGACGAGTTGTTTGATATGGGCTTTGAGGCTGTGTTTATCGGCTCGGGAGCGGGACTTCCCAGATTTATGGGCATCGAGGGCGAGGCACTCTGCGGCGTTTACTCCGCAAACGAGTTTTTGACACGAAATAACCTTATGAAGTCTTATAATGAGGACAGCGCCACACCCGTTATGCACGCCCAAAAGACGGTGGTTGTGGGCGGCGGAAATGTTGCCATGGATGCGGCGAGAACTGCCAAGCGCTTGGGGGCTGAGGTTACGGTTGTTTACCGCCGTACCGAGAACGAGCTGCCCGCCCGACGTGAAGAGGTTGAGCACGCGATGGAGGAGGGAATTGTCTTTAAATTCCTTACCAACCCCGTTAAAATTAACGGCGAGGACGGCTGGGTTAAGAGCGTTTGCTGTCAGCAGATGGAGCTTTCGGAGCCTGACGAGTCAGGCCGTGCGAGACCTGTCGCTGTTGAGGGAAGCGAGTATGAAATTGAAGCTGACTGCGTTATTATGTCTATCGGTACTTCGCCTAATCCCCTTATTAAA
>CAJGCQ010000071.1 GCA_904501875.1 Clostridiaceae bacterium
AAAAGCATATCTCCGTCATAAAGCTCGGCGGAAAAATCCTTATCCGCTGTGCAGATTATGCTGTTGCCCTCTGCTTTTAAATCCAAATCGAAAATATGGCCGTGGGGACGGGAAAGAATGTAAATATCCCTGAAAATACCGTTATAACGGAAAGCGTCCTGATCCTCAAGGTAACTGCCGCAGCACCATTTGCGTACATAAACCCTCACGGTATTAGTGCCCGAGCTTACAAATTCGGTTATATCAAACTCCGCCATAAGGTGGCTGCCCTCGGTAAAGCCCACATATTTTCCGTTGATATACACCTCTGCCACAGAGGAAACACCCTCAAAAACGAGGTATGTATCCAAACTGCCGTCAGTCAGCTGAAAGCTGCGCTCATAAACACCGACGGGGTTAATATCAGGCACATAGGGCGGGTCGCAGGGGAAAGGATAATTAATATTAGTATAATTGGGTTTTTCGTAACCCTTTAACTGCCAGCAGGACGGAACATCAATATTCTCCCATTCGGTAATTTCGCCCGCTTTGTCCCCGTTTTCAAAATACTTAAACCGCCATTCGCCGTTGAGCAAACACAGCTCGCTCCCCTCAGGGATATACCAGCTCCTCTGCTTCAGCCTATTTTCACTTGTTTTAATCGGATTTTCGTATTTTCTCATACTGCTCCTCGGTTAGAGTTATTTAAAAATTTTTTTGTAAGCTTTATAGAGCATTGGTCTAAGCATACACTTCCAAAGATACCGTAAAGGGAAACTCACCCTGTTCAAAATAATATAAAGCTTATATTTACGGCTTTTTTCGCAGTCGCAGTACTTGCCGTCTCGGTAAAATGCCTTCATAACCCCTACAATCTGCGATTCACTAACATATTCCTTTAAAAAAAGGTTGTCCCCTCTGATAATGTAAGTACCGTCCTTATCCGCCTTTAAAATACGGTGCAGAACAAGCTCCTCTTTACCCTCTACTCGGTAAAGGGGTACATCCCCCGCCTTCAGCGGAAATTGGGGGCTTTTAATTACCACAATATCCCGTCCCTGCCTCAGCAGAGGGCGCATACTCGCCCCTTTGGTACGGGTCATAACCTCGTCCTGCGTTTTAAGCAGTTCCTCGGCGTTTTTAAGCTCATTTTCCGCCATTATTCTATTACATCCGATTCTTTGAGTTTTGCAATAAATCTCTTAACGGTATCACGGAGCTTTTCGGGGGATACACCCTCGTATTCCTCTTCCATAGATGTGACTATTTCATCCTCGGTTACATCATTTTTAAGCAAACCGAATATATATGCTCCAGCATCGTTCATTTTAATAAATCCGCTGAATTTTTCTGCGTCCTCGCCTACTGCCACCGCAACAATCATATCAGCAACTTTATTTGTAACAAATTTGTATTTAAGCTTCATAAAGATACTCCCGATATGTTATTTAATCAAAATAATTTTACCCTATCAAAAAAGCCTTGTCAACCATTAATTAGCCGCAAAGCTTTAAATATAAAAAATATGTAGATAAATTCTTTAAAGTTTATTATAATTGTATATGAAAGGCTGTGAAAAAATGTACGATGAATTGACTCAGGTTGATATAGACAAGATGAAGGAAGAGCTTGAATACCGCATCGGTGTTGTAAGACCCAAAATACTGGAAGAGGTCAAGTTTACCCGCAGCTTCGGCGATTTAAGCGAAAACGCCGAGTATCATGCCGCAAAGCGTGAGCGGGGCAGGAACGAGAGCAGAATAAGATATCTTCGCAATATGATTAAGACTGCGAAAATAATAAATCCTGAAAGCAACGCGGACGAGGTGGGGCTTTTTGACACGGTGGAGTACTATGTTGAAGAAGACGACTGTGTTGAGAGTGTGCGGATTGTCACTTCACTTAGGCAAAACTCCCTTGAAAGACTTATCAGCCGTGAATCGCCGCTGGGCAGAGCAATTATGGGCAAAAAGGCAGGCGACAGGGTTTGCGTTAAGGTAAACGATGAATACAGCTATTTTATAGTTATTAAAAGCATAACAAAAGGGGGCGACGACGCAAGCCTTGAAATACGCAAATTCTGAAAAAAACATTGATTATATATACACTGTTTGATATAATTAATACAACATAGCCAAAGCATTCAAACTTGAATCAGATTTTGAAACAAGTTTGAATGCTTTGGCTGAGAAACGGAGACGAAAAAATGGCAAATGTTATTCTTTTAGCTCACACGCCCGCCCCCGAGCACACCGTGGCGGCGGCGGCAAAGCTTTGTTACAGCAGTTCTGATATAAGCGATTTAAAGGACAGTCTTACAGACGAAAAGGCGGCGTCATTTGTGGAAATGCTTTCGGAGATAGGTCACGAAAGTCCTATCGAGCACGCAAGCTTCACCTTTGGAATAGAGGGTGTTTCCCGCGCCCTCTTAGCCCAGATTACAAGGCACAGAATGGCATCATTTTCTGTAAAAAGCCAACGCTATGTAAGAGAGGGCAGCTTCTGCTATGTAACTCCGCCCGAAATTGCCGGGGATGAGGAAGCAAAGCGCATATATGACGAGATAATGGCGGAGGACCAAGCCCGTTACGACCGCCTTGCCGCTATTTTAAAGGAAAAGCATATAAAAACCTTTTTAGCCGAGGGCAAGGACGAAAAGACCGCAACCCGCCTTGCCGAGAAGAAGGCGATTGAGGACGCACGGTTCGTTCTTCCTAATGCCTGCGAGACGCAAATGGTGCTTACAATGAACGCCCGCTCCCTTATGAACTTTTTTAAGGTGCGGTGCTGCTGCCGTGCCCAGTGGGAGATACAGGATGTTGCAAACCAAATGTTAGCCCTCGTAAGCGAGGTTGCTCCTAACCTGTTTAAAAATGCGGGCCCTGCCTGTGTAAGGGGCGGTTGCAGCGAGGGCAAGATGTCCTGCGGTAAACCGGCTGAAGTGCGGGAATTTTACAAAACCCTTAAAAAGCAATAAGGAGCTTCACTATGATTTATGTGTTCTTAGCCGACGGTTTTGAAGAATTAGAGGCACTGGCTCCCGTTGATATTTTAAGGCGGGGCGGGTGTGAGGTTAAAACGGTGGGTGTCGGCGGCAAAACCGCTGTAGGTGCGCATAATATACCCGTTGTGTGTGACATTACGGCAGAAGAAGCCTTAACCGACGGGCTTAAAGCCATAATTCTTCCCGGAGGTATGCCCGGAACCCTTAATCTTGAAAAAAGCGACTGCGTGCAGAAGTTTATAGATTTTGCGGTGGAAAACAGACTTTATATCGGCGCCATCTGTGCCGCTCCCTCTATACTCGGTCATAAGGGACTGTTAAAGGGTAAACAAGCCACCTGCTTCCCCGGTTTTGAAAAAGACCTTGAGGGTGCTAAGGTTTGTGATAATCCCGTTGTGACCGACGGCAAAATTACCACCGCCTATGGTGCGGGTGCGGCATTTGACTTCAGCTTTAGACTTTTAAGCGAGCTTACAGGAGATAAAGAAGGTGCTAATGCCCTTAAAAAAAGTATGAAGTACAGTAAATAGGAGATAAGGAATGGACGGTAACAATTTTAACGAAAATCCCACAAATTCAACCGATGATTTCGTAATAGGTAAAGGTTTTGAAATTGATGAAAACACCGAGATGGACAAGCCCAAAAAAAGCAGCAACAAGAGCTCGGGTGGGCACAGCCTTATAAGGTCCATCATATGGGTGCTTTGCATTATAATAGTATCTGTAGGGCTCGCCTTCGGCGTTATCTATGCAGGAGCGGACTATATGGGTATAGGCTTCGGCAGAGGAGAGGATGCTAATATAGAGATTAAAATGGGCACCCCTGCCGCAGAGATTGCCGAGCAGCTTGAAGAAAGCGGAGCGGTGAAAATTCCTTTTCTTTTCAGAATGTACGCCAAGCTCAAGCACTATGACAGTCAATTTAAATACGGTGTATATATCTTTAATACCGAAGCCGGCTACGAAGGGCTTTGTGAAATGCTTATTAATGACGGTGCAAGAGCGGAAACCGTTACCGTAACCATTCCCGAGGGTACGGGTATTAACGACTTTACCAAAAATGTAAACGGTGAAAAGGTCACTGTGCCGGGAATAGCCACCCTACTTGAAAAAGCGGGGGTTTGCTCACGGTCCGATTTTCTTGACGCATTAGATGCGGCAAAGAGGGACTCCAAGCTTTTACAGTGTGCCGACGATGTGAGGACCTATTATACATTAGAGGGTTACCTTTTCCCCGAAACATACAGCTTTTATTCCTATGATTCCGAGGAATGTGCAAAATTAGCGGTGGATAAAATGCTAAAAGAATCCGAGAAGCGCATTACCGACAGTATGTTTAAACGGGCGGAAGAGTTGGGTTATTCTATGAATGAAATTCTCACAATGGCTTCCATTATTCAAATGGAGTCGGGAATAGCGGTTACAACCGATGATGCCAAAGCCCGCCTTCAGGACAATATGAAGGGGGTTGCAAGTGTTTTCTATAACAGACTCACCTCTGATGACACAGGCGGCACCTTAGGCTCTTCTCCGACCCTGTTTTACGGTGATAGCTTCAAGCAGGACGACGGAAGATATAACACACAGGCCGATAATAAATTCTCCGCCATAAAGGGTCTGCCACCCGGACCCCTTTGTTCCCCCGGCATAGATGCTATTAATGCGGCGCTTTACCCTAAAACCTCCGATTATTATTATTTCGTAACCGATAGCTCCGGCAATTTCTATTTTCACAAGACCCTTGCCGAGCAAAACGCTACAATAGCAAAACTCAAGCAAGGAAAACAGTGGATTTATGAATACTTCAACTGATATTAAAATACCAGAGCTTTTATGCCCCGCAGGGGACTTAACAAGACTTAAAGCTGCCGTGGATTACGGTGCGGATGCGGTTTACCTTGCGGGCGAGGAATTCGGTATGCGTACCGCCGCAACCAACTTTGGCGAAGAGGACTTAAAAGAGGGTATTGAATACGCCCATAAAAACGGCGTTAAGGTGCATATAACCTGTAACACCATTCCCCATAATGAAGAAATCCCCCGTCTGCCCGCCTTTTTGGAGCTTATAGACTCCTTGGGGGCGGATGCGGTTATCGCCGCAGACTTAGGTACAATAGGTCTTATAAAAAAATATGCCCCCCGCTTGGAGCTTCACGCCTCGGTGCAGTCGGGCATATGCAATTACCAAACCGCCAACGCCTTTTATAACTTGGGCGCAAAGCGTGTAGTATTAGCGAGGGAGCTTTCACTCGACGAAATTGCAGAGATAAGGGCAAAAACTCCTAAAGAGCTCCAGATTGAGGCCTTTGCCCACGGAGCTATGTGCGTTTCCTTCTCGGCAAGGTGCCTGCTTTCAAGCTATATGACAGGCAGGGACTCTAACCGAGGCGACTGTGCACAGCCCTGCCGTTGGAGCTACTCCCTTATGGAAGAAAAGCGGGAGGGTCAGTATTTCGATATCACCGAGACCGACAAGGGCACTTATATTTTAAATGCCAACGACCTATGTATGGCAGAGCATCTTGATAAAATGGTGAAAAGCGGAGTAGACAGTATTAAAATAGAGGGCAGGGCGAAATCCCACTACTATGTTGCGGTAACTGCCAACGCCTACCGAGGCGCCCTTGATAGCCTGAAAGTCCAAGGGGACAGCTGGAAGCTTCCCTCTTGGGTTTCGGCTGAGCTTAACAAAATAAGCCACCGCACCTATTCGACAGGTTTCTTTTTCGGAAGACCCCAAAACGCCCAGACCTACGAAAATGCAGGATATATAAGGGATTACGCTGTGGCGGCTATTGTTGACGGCTACGAGGACGGCTTTATTATTGCCACGCTTAAAAATAAGTTCCTGCG
>CAJGCQ010000072.1 GCA_904501875.1 Clostridiaceae bacterium
TACAAAAAAGCGTGAGCTTATCGAACGGGCGCTTGATGATGTTATCGTCGGCATAAATAATTATGACGACAAGGCTTATTTTGACTGCCTTTTAAGGCTTGCAAAAAAGAACGCTATGAGTGAAAAGGGCGAAATGCTTCTATCCTCCCGTGATTTATCTCGTGATAAGGGCGATTTTGTAAAGGCGTTAGATACGCTTTCTGTAACCCTAAGCGATACTCCTGCGGATATTAACGGCGGTTTTATCCTAAAATACGGCGATATAATTATTAACTGCGAGCTGTCGGCAGTAATGCGTGAAAAGCGTGATGAGATAACCGACACGCTTAACACAGCCCTTTTCGGCTGATAACTTTAAGTTTTAAGTAGGTGAAACTATGTCAGTTAAATCCGTTGGTTTTGCCATAGGAAATTTAAGGGCAAGGGAAAACAGGCTTTTAAAGGCAGGCGACCTAAATCAGCTTTCCGCCGCCAAAAGCACAGAGGAGCTTGCTAAAATGCTTGTGGATAGGGGAATCGGCTCTACCGATACCGCCGATGTCCCAAAGCTTTTAAGCGAGGAAACCGAAAAGCTTTGGGAATATGTCACCGAAAACGCCCCCGATATGTCGGCATTTGAGCCCTTTTTGTATGAAAATGATTTTCATAACTATAAGGCTGTGCTTAAAGGCGTGGTATGCGGTAGGGAATATACGGGACTTCTTATTCTTCCCGCCACGGTGGAAATATTGGTGCTTGAACGCTCGGTGCAAGAAAAGCGTTTTGACCTGCTGCCCGAATTTATGCGCGCTGCCGCCGAGGAGGCATATTCCGTCTTTACAAAAACAGGGGATAGCCAGCTTGCCGACTGCATAATTGATGCGGGACTCATGATAGCACAGCTCAATAAGGCTCAAAAAATCGGTAACCCTGTAATTTTAAAGCTTATAACCGTGACGGTATTTTATAACAATATAAAGGCAGCTCTGCGTGGGGCAAAGGCGAATAAATCCGCTGCTTTTTTAGAAACCGCACTTACCGAAACGGGTGTTGTTCCAAAAAAGGCTATGGTTTTGGCGGCGCTTGGCGGAGAAGAAAAGCTGTTAGAGCTTTTAGCGGGCGCTACAGCACTTGGCGGTCCTGAAGCCGCCGATGCCTATAGAAGTTCCCCTGCGGAGCTTGAACAATTTGCCGAAGACCGCATTATAAATACTGCTAAACAGTGTAAATTTATCACGGTGGGTATTGAACCGATTGTTGGCTATATGTTAGCACGCAAGGCGGAAATCACCGACCTACGCATAATTTACAGCGGTATTAAAACAGGTCAGCCCACCGAAAAAACAAGGGAAAGGCTGCGTGAGCTTTATGGTTAAGATAGCGGTTTTAGGCGATACCGAAAGCATTAAGGGCTTTGCGGCGGTGGGGCTTGACATTTACCCCTGCGATAAAGACTCTGACGCTGAAGAGATTTTTTCAAAAATCGTCTCGGCTAACTACGGTATAATTTATGTGACCGAGCGTTTAGTGCCTACACTTAAACGGCAAATAGATAAAACCGATAAACAGCTTACCCCCTCGGTAGTGCCGATTATCGGTGTTTCGGGCAATAACGGCACGGGTACTGCCGCACTTAAGGCGGCGGTGGAAAAGGCGGTCGGCTCGGATATAATTTTCAACAAATAGCAAAAGGAGATATAAGAATGACCGAAGGAACAATAACCAAGGTTGCAGGTCCTCTTGTAATAGCCGAGGGTATGCGTGACGCCGATATGTTCGATGTTGTCCGTGTTTCGGATAAAAAGCTTATCGGTGAGATTATAGAAATGCACGGTGATAAGGCATCCATTCAGGTTTATGAGGAAACTGCGGGCTTAGGACCTGGGGAAAAGGTTGTATCAACGGGCAAGCCTTTAAGCGTTGAGTTAGGGCCCGGACTTATCGGCTCTATATTTGATGGAATACAGCGTCCCCTTGCCGAAATTATGAAGGTTAGCGGTACTAATCTTCAGCGAGGCGTTGAAGTACCCGCCCTCTCCCGTGAGAAAAAGTGGCACTTCACCCCCGTAAAAAATGTCGGTGATGTAGTTAAGGGCGGCGATACAGTAGGTACTGTTCAAGAAACCGCCATTGTAAGCCATAAAATAATGCTTCCCAACAAAATGTCGGGCAAAATAGTTGAGATTGCCGAGGGCGATTACACCGTTGAAGATGCCGTTTATAAGGTAGAGACTGAAAAGGGCGTAGTTGAGCTTACCCTTATGCAGTCTTGGCCTGTCCGTGTTGGCAGACCCTATAAGCGTAAATTATCACCCGATATTCCGCTTGTAACGGGTCAGCGTGTAATAGACACTCTCTTCCCGATAGCAAAGGGCGGTGTTGCGGCGGTTCCCGGCCCCTTCGGCTCGGGTAAAACCGTTGTTCAGCACCAGCTTGCAAAGTGGGCGGCGGCGGATATTATAGTTTATATCGGCTGCGGCGAGCGCGGCAACGAAATGACCGATGTTTTAAATGAATTCCCCGAGCTTAAAGACCCGAGAACGGGCAACTCCCTTATGGAGCGCACGGTGCTTATTGCAAACACCTCGGATATGCCTGTTGCGGCCCGTGAGGCGTCAATTTATACCGGTATTACAATAGCCGAATATTTCCGTGATATGGGTTATACAGTAGCTCTTATGGCCGACTCTACCTCCCGTTGGGCAGAGGCACTGCGTGAAATGTCGGGCAGACTTGAAGAAATGCCTGGCGAAGAGGGCTATCCCGCATACTTAGGCTCCCGTTTGGCACAGTTCTATGAGCGTGCGGGACGAGTAATAGTAAACGGCGGAGAGGAAACCGAAGGCGCACTTTCGGTAATCGGAGCAGTTTCCCCTCCGGGCGGCGATATTTCGGAGCCCGTTTCACAGGCTACCCTTAGAATAGTAAAGGTATTCTGGGGTCTTGATTCCTCCCTTGCTTATAAGCGACATTTTCCCGCAATAAACTGGCTTACAAGCTATTCGCTTTATGCTGATTCTCTGTCAAATTGGTTCAATAAAAATGTAAAGACCGATTGGTATAAGCTTAGGGGCAGACTTATGGCACTCCTTCAAGAGGAAGCCGAGCTTGAAGAGATAGTAAAGCTTGTGGGTATGGACGCACTCTCTGCGCCTGACCGCCTAAAGCTTGAGGCGGCAAGGTCTATAAGAGAGGACTACTTGCACCAGAACGCCTTTGACGATACCGATACCTATACCTCGCTTAATAAGCAGTATCTTATGATGGAGCTTATTTTAGCCTTTTACGATAAATCGGCCACGGGGTTAGAAAAGGGAGCGGCGATTGAAAAAATCGTTTCTATGCCCTCAAGGGAGCGCATAGGCCGCTTTAAGTACACATCCGAAAATAAAATCGATTCCGAATACACCGAAATTTTAGCCGAGCTTGACAGTGATGTTGACAGAGCTGTTAAGACTTCCGACGAGCTGTAAGGAGGGGAGACATAATGCCTAAGGAATATAAAACCATACGTGAGGTCGCAGGCCCTCTTATGATTGTAAGCGATGTTGAAAATGTAAAGTATGACGAGCTGGGTGAAATTGAGCTCCCAAGCGGCGAAATAAGGCGTTGCAAGGTGCTGGAGATTAATGGCACAAACGCCTTGGTTCAGCTTTTTGAAAGTGCGGCTGGAATTAACCTCGCCGACTCTAAGGTGCGCTTTTTAGGCAGAGGAATGGAGCTTCCCGTTTCTCCCGATATGCTCTCCCGTGTTTTTGACGGCTTAGGCAGACCGATTGACGGCGGCCCTGAGCTTATCCCGGAAAAGCGAATGGATATTAACGGCAGACCCATGAACCCTGCGGCAAGAAACTATCCCCAAGAGTTTATACAGACGGGCGTTTCGGCTATTGACGGTCTTAATACTCTTGTAAGAGGTCAAAAATTGCCTATCTTCTCGGCCTCGGGACTTCCCCACGCTAACCTTGCTGCCCAGATTGCAAGACAGGCGGCGGTACTTGGAGATAACGAACAGTTTGCGGTTGTTTTTGCGGCAATGGGTATCACCTTTGAGGAGTCCAACTTCTTTATCGATTCCTTTAGGGAGACCGGCGCCCTTGACCGTACCGTTATGTTTGTAAACCTTGCAAACGACCCCGCTATCGAGCGTATCGCCACACCTAAAATGGCGCTTACGGCGGCTGAATATTTAGCCTTCGACCTTGGTATGCAGGTGCTGGTTATTATGACCGATATTACAAACTACGCCGACGCTCTGCGTGAGGTTTCTGCCGCACGCAAGGAGGTGCCCGGCAGAAGAGGCTATCCTGGCTATATGTATACCGACTTGGCGACTCTCTATGAGCGTGCAGGCAGACTTAAAGGCAAAGACGGCTCAATAACCCTTATTCCGATTTTAACGATGCCAGAGGACGATAAGACTCACCCGATACCCGACCTTACAGGCTATATCACAGAGGGTCAGATAATTTTAAGCCGTGAGCTTTACAGAAAGGGCATTACTCCGCCTATCGATGTACTTCCGTCCCTTTCCCGTCTTAAGGATAAGGGAATAGGCGAGGGCAGAACAAGAAAAGACCACGCAGCTACTATGAATCAGCTTTTTGCGGCCTATGCGAGAGGTAAGGACGCAAAGGAGCTTATGGTAATTTTGGGGGAGGCGGCGCTTACCGATATTGACAAGAAGTACGCCGAGTTTGCCGACAGGTTTGAAAAGGAGTATGTCTCCCAAGGCTATACCGCCAATCGTACCATTGAGGAAACCCTTAATATCGGTTGGAGGCTTTTATCCATCCTGCCCAGAAGTGAGCTTAAACGAATCAATGACGAGCTGCTTGACAAGTACTACGGCAAGGTATAAGGAGAGGGATAATGGCAACACTTAATGTTAATCCCACCCGTATGGAGCTGACCCGCCTTAAAAAACAGCTTTCAACCGCTATTAAGGGACATAAGCTCCTTAAGGATAAGCGGGATGAGCTTATGCGGCAGTTTCTTGATATGATAAGGGAGACCAAAACTCTGCGTGAGCAGGTTGAAGAGGGACTTAATACCGTCAACTCCGATTTTGTGCTGGCTTCAAGCGTTATGTCAAAGGAAGCGCTTGATACCGCTCTTTTAGCCCCCAAGCAGGAGGTTTATCTGGAGCAGTCAACCCGCAATGTAATGAGCGTTGATATTCCCGTTTATCATATAAGTACCAGAACAGCAGAGGAGTCGGACATTTTTTCCTACGGCTTTGCCTCTACGAGCTTTGAGCTTGACGACGCAGTAAGCGGACTCTCTGCGCTTTTGCCCTTAATGCTCCTACTTGCCGAAAAGGAAAAGTCGGTAAAGCTTATGGCGGATGAGATTGAAAAAACCCGCCGCCGTGTAAATGCTCTCGAGCATGTCCTTATTCCCCGCTATCAGGAGACCATTCATTTTATCTCGATGAAGCTTGAGGAAAACGAACGCTCAAGCAGAGCGAGACTTATGAAGGTCAAGGATATGATGATTGAACAGCAGATTGAGTATAAGCACACACACCCTGACGCAGTTTAAATAATCAGATAGCTAAAAAGCCTCCCTCGTGAGGTACACTCTGTAAGGAAGGTGCCCCAAGGGGTGGCTCTTGTATCTAAATTGAATAATGGATATGCGTTTAAGCGGTGTAGCCTTTGGCTATGCCGTTTATTGCGTTATAAGTTACGGATTTATTTATTGTTTGAGTTGCAGGAGCAATCACTATTACATTTGCTGCTGCACTGCTTGGCATAAGGACAGCCAATGCATTTTTCGCCACGCTTTTTTGCACGGATAAGATAGCATATAATACCTGATGCAATCGCAACCAATA
>CAJGCQ010000073.1 GCA_904501875.1 Clostridiaceae bacterium
ACTCTTTTGCCGATGGATCAGGACAGGTTTGCAAAAGGATATTTCAGCCGACTTGTAAAAAAACTCGCTCCCCTCGGCTATGACCCACAAAGAACTGTTGACGGCATATGGGCGGGTACGGCGGCAATGGTGAAGAATGACGGCAAGCGTACCAATGAAGAGGCATTTTGGATTAAGTTTGAAGAGGTTTTCGGTAAAGAAGCCCTTAATGACAAGCCGATTTTTGATGAGTATTACCGTAACGAATTTAATGAAGTAAAATCCGACTGCGACTTTAACCCGGATGCCGCCAAGGCGGTTAAGAAGTTAAAAGAAAAAGGCTTCAAGCTTATTCTTGCAACCAATCCCATTTTCCCCGCTGTTGCAACCGAAAGCCGAATTAAATGGGCGGGGCTTGACAAGAGGGATTTTGAGCTTTATACAACCTATGAAAACTCCCATTATTGCAAGCCGAATCCTGAATATTATTCAGAAATTCTAAAAAAGCTTTCTTTAAACCCATCGGAGTGTCTCATGGTTGGTAATGACGCCGCAGAGGATACTGCGGCAAAAGCAGTTGGAATTGAGGTTTTCCTGCTTACTGACTGCCTTATAAATAAAAAGGGGATAGATATAAGCGAATATCCGGGCGGCGGCTTTAGAGAGCTTCTGGAATTTATTGAAAAACAGTCGCTGTAGTTTTAAATTGACTAACATTTGCTTTTATGCTATAATTTTTATATGGATAACTTAAATTATATTGTTTCAAAAAATCTTTCTGACCTGCGTAAGAAGAACGGGTTTACTCAAGCGGAGCTTGCCGATAAGCTTAATTATTCCGATAAGACGGTCTCAAAGTGGGAAAAGGGCGAATCTCTGCCCGGCGTTGAGGTGCTTTATAAATTAAGCAAGCTTTACGGGGTAAGTCTTGACTATATTGTAGGTGAGGAAACCGCAAAAACCGCCCCCGCTCCTACGACGAGGCGAAAATATAATATAATCACACTTTTATCGGTGCTGGCGGTTTGGTTTTTGGTCACGGTTATATACATATTCTGCGATATTATTGCAGGTGTGAAGCCTTGGCTTGCTTTTTGCTGGGCGGTGCCTGCATCACTTGTTGTAACATTGGTTTTCGATGTTATATGGCATAGGAAAAAGCTGTTTTTTCTTGTAGTATCACTTCTTATGTGGTCGCTGTTTCTTTGTTTTTGCCTGCAATTTTTAAATTATAATATATGGATGATTTTAGGAATCGGAGTTCCGCTTCAGGCAGGTGCACTTTTATGGTGGCGGTTGGTGAAATAGTATGGTGAAATTAGGAAACGATTGGGACGGGATATTGGCCGACGAGTGGGAAAAGCCCTATTATAAACAGCTTTATTCCTTTTTAAGAAGCGAATATTCGTCACAGCGTATTTATCCCGAAGTGTACGATATTTTTAATGCACTTAAATACACTTCCTTTTCCGATACAAAGGTGGTAATAATAGGGCAGGACCCGTATCACGGGGCGGGTCAGGCCCACGGACTTTGCTTTTCGGTAAAAAAGGGAGTTCCGCTTCCGCCCTCACTTGTTAATATTTACAAGGAAATGACCGATGATTTGAGGGTGACTATGCCTGAACACGGCGAGCTTACCGGCTGGGCAAAGCAGGGGGTGCTCTTGCTTAATGCCGTGCTTACCGTAAGAGAAGGGCAGCCCAACAGCCATAAGGAAAAGGGTTGGGAAACCTTTACCGACCGTATTATTTCGGAGCTAAATAAAAAGGAACAGCCGATTGTTTTTCTGCTTTGGGGAGCTAACGCCGTGAAAAAGGCTTCGGTTATAACCAATCCGAAGCACTATAAGCTTACCGCACCCCATCCGAGCCCCCTTTCGGCTTACAGGGGATTTTTTGGCTGTCGGCATTTTTCAAAAGCAAATTCATTGCTTGAGCAAAACGGCATAGAGACAATTGATTGGAAAAATTTGTAAATGCCAGAAACGATTATTGACAAATTATGCCCAATTATGTTAAAATAAGACAAATTAAAAGGGGGTTATAAAATGAAGTCTACGGGAATGGTTCGCTCGGTTGATAAAATGGGGCGTGTTGTAATACCTAAGGAAATTCGCAAGCAGCTTAAGGTTGAAAACGATGTTGACAGCTTTGAGATTTATATGGACGGTGATAAGGTTGTACTTAAAAAATATCAGCCCACCTGTATTTTCTGTGATTCGTTAGCGGACAGCGTCCAATTTGAGGGATATAATGTCTGCAAAGACTGTATTGAAAAGCTCCATAGTATTAAGGATGAAGCTGAATAGGTTATTAAATAAGCAATCGGGCAATCCAGAACGGATTGCCCGATTTTTTACCAGCCCAAGCTGTCTATAATTTGATTTTTGATTTCTTCCATACCCTTAATTGTGGGGTGGCCTCCGCGTTTATCAATATTCTGCAAAACAACAGGTTTAAGGCCGTAATGTGCACAGGCGGACTTAAAGCCTTCCTCAATCTCGCACTTTAATTCGGTGTTGATTATAGGAATAATATCGGCATTGGGAAGTGTAGCCTTTAGTTCGTTTATAAAGTAGCAAAAGGCGGGCAAAACCGAATACAGATCTTGCTTATTCCAGTCGGAATATTTAAGTTCGCCGATGGGTGAGCCTGCCCAGCTGTCATTAGTGCCGCCGAAAACAAAAACGGTGTTTATATCGTTTTCCTTAAAAAATCCCGCATTCTTAAGCTTTTTAAACCTGCATATAAACGAGGAAGTTTCCGAACAGTCACTGCCGTTATACCCTATATAGCATATTGTAGAACCGGACCAGCTATTGTTTTGGATAAGTTTTAAATCGGTCTTCTTAATCAGGGGATACCACCAGGTATCTTCCACAGCTCTTACATCGGTTTCTCCGCCTTCGGTTTTAGAATAATAAATCTCAAAACCGTCCGGTATATAGCCTTCAAAGGTAGAATAGCTATCCCCAAAAATGAGAACACTCTTTAAACTCATTGTTTTACCCTTAATTACATATTGCTTTGAATATACTCTACAACATCGCCGATGGTTTTAAGGTTTTCAATTTCTTCATCGGGAATTTCAACCTCAAACTCGTCCTCAATTGACATAAGCAGTTCTACAACATCAAGACTGTCGGCACCCAAATCCTCGTCGATTTTGGTCTCCATTGTCATTTCTTCTGCATTAGCATCGAGCTGCTCCGCTAACATTTTTTTAATTTTCTCAAATACCATAATTTATGCCTCCTGAAAATTTACAAGAATATGCCCGCAAAAGCCGGGGGCTTTAAATCTTGATAAATAGATAATATGTTTTTTTTTGCTATTTGTCAATAGATTTTTATTCTTTTTTTAAAAATACATTTTAGTATTCAAAAAATGTTGCAAATTCATACGATTTGCTTTATAATAATCTTATTGTTATGTATTTACGGATATGAAAGGTGGGACGCGGAGCGCCTTGTACGCTCCCTTGTATGGCAAAAGAAAAGCTTGTTAAGTCAATTACCTCTATGGATGAGGATTTTGCTAAATGGTATACGGATGTTGTACTTAAAGCGGACTTAATTGATTATTCATCGGTTAAGGGCTGTATGATAATAAGACCCTACGGCTATGCGATTTGGGAAAACATTCAGCATATTGTAGACGGTATGTTCAAGGAAACGGGGCATGAAAATGTATATATGCCTATGTTTATTCCCGAAAGCCTGCTTCAAAAGGAAAAGGATCATGTTGAGGGCTTCGCTCCCGAGGTTGCTTGGGTGACCCACGGGGGAGAGGAAGAGTTAGAGGAAAGGCTTTGCGTCAGGCCCACCTCCGAAACCCTTTTCTGTGACCATTTTAAAAATATAGTTCATTCATATCGTGACCTGCCGAAGCTTTACAACCAGTGGTGCAGTGTTGTGCGTTGGGAGAAGACCACAAGACCATTCCTACGCTCTCGGGAGTTTTTGTGGCAGGAGGGACACACCCTTCACGCAACCTCCGAGGAAGCAAAGGCAGAGACTGTGCAGATGCTTAACATTTATGCCCGCTTTGCCGAGGAGTTTTTGTGCATACCCGTAATCAAGGGTGAAAAGACCGCTAAAGAGCGTTTTGCGGGGGCGGAGGCTACTTATACAATAGAAGCGCTTATGCACGACGGTAAAGCCTTGCAGAGCGGCACCTCGCATTATTTCGGTGACGGCTTCGCAAAGGCGTTTGAGATTGAGTACACCGACAAAAACAACAACCCCGTAAACCCCTTTGAAACCTCATGGGGTATATCCACAAGACTTATAGGTGCTATAATTATGACCCACGGTGACGATAACGGTCTGGTGCTTCCTCCCGCTATTGCGCCGATACAGGCGGTGCTTATTCCGATTGCCTCCCACAAGGAGGGCGTGCTTGATAAGGCAAACGAGGTTTACGAGCGAATGAAGAAGGTTTGCCGCGCTAAAATTGACGCAGGCGAGCAGTCGCCGGGTTGGAAGTTTGCCGAGTACGAAATGAAGGGTGTTCCGCTCAGAGTTGAGCTTGGACCTAAGGACATTGAAAATAACAGCTGTGTTATAGTACGCCGCGATAACGGCGAAAAGACGGTTGTATCCCTCAATGAGCTTGAAGATAAGCTTACCGAGCTTTTAAAGGCTGTCCACGACGGACTTTACAATAAGGCTCTTGAACGCAGGTCTAATATGACCTTTGACGCCCACAGCCTTGATGAAATGAAGGAAATAGCCGACAACAAGCCTGGCTTTATCCGTGCTATGTGGTGCGGAGACCGTGAGTGCGAGGACAAGCTTAAGGATTATGCGGGAGTTTCTTCACGCTGTATTCCTTTTGAGCAGGAGGAGCTTGACGGTAAATGCGTATGCTGCGGCAAGAAGGCTAAGCATATGCTTTATTGGGGTAAGGCTTATTAATATTAATATAAAATTAAATCGCCCTGAATGCAAAAGCATTCAGGGCGATTTTTTAAAGAGTTATTATGAATTTTCTTTAACCCAAAGCTCTGCCTTGTCAGCCGCCATACGCTTGATGGCCTCTTTAGTGTAGGGGGATTCCTCGCCGCCGTTTACATAAAGAAAATACTTGCCGCCTTCGGTCTTGTAGAGAGCTTCTTCATAGCCGTTAGGCTCGCCGAAATTACCCGAGGTTTTTTTCAAAATGAGCTCGGATTTTTCGGTGTCATACTCTACCTTGCAAATAATCTTTTTCATAATGTTCACCTTATCCTTTCTGCGGTATGGCCCTTTTTGAACCTACCGCCGCCGCCTCTTTCGGTGTGCGGCAAAATCCGTAATATATCAAGCGCCTTCGCGCTGATAAAAGAATTTAAAAAACTTCCCCGCCTATTATAACGGTTTTAAGATTGATTTCATCATCAACTATAAGTAAATCCGCATCGTAGCCCTTAGCAATACGGCCTTTTTTGATACCCAGCATATTTGCAGGGGTTTCGCTTGCCATTTTCACTGCATCCTCAAACTGAATACCGAATTTTACGGCAGTTTTAACACAATCAAGTAAAGTTGCTCTGCTGCCTGC
>CAJGCQ010000074.1 GCA_904501875.1 Clostridiaceae bacterium
CTTTTGTATGCGGGGCGGATTATCTTGCCCGCATTTAAAAGCTCTTCAATGCGGTGGGCGCTCCAGCCCGCTATACGCGCGATTGCGAAAAGCGGCGTGTATAGCTCGTGCGGCAATCCCAACATATCGTAAACGAAGCCGCTGTAAAAATCGACATTTATGCTGACGCCCTTATACATCTTGCGTTCGCTTGCGATAATTTGCGGAGCCAAGGTTTCAACAAGGTTATAAAGCCCGTATTCCTTTTCAAGCCCCTTTTCCTCTGAAAGGCTCTTAACAAAGCCTTTAAGCACCGTAGCCCTTGGGTCGGAAACCGAATATACCGCATGGCCTATGCCGTAGATAAGCCCTGCCTTATCAAAGGTCTGCTTGTGAAGAATCTTTTTAAGGTAAGCGGAGACCTCTTCCTCGTCCGACCAGTCCTTAACATTCTCCTTAATATCGTTAAACATAGCGCATACCTTGATGTTGGCACCGCCGTGCTTAGGCCCTTTAAGGGAGCCTAATGCAGCCGCAATTGCCGAGTAGGTATCGGTTCCCGAGGAGGAGACAACATGGGTTGTAAAGGTAGAGTTGTTGCCGCCGCCGTGCTCTGCGTGAAGCACAAGGGCGGTATCAAGCACTCTCGCTTCAAGGGGGGTGTATTTGCCGTCAAGCCTTAACATATAAAGGATATTTTCCGCAGTGGAAAGCTCGGGGCGGGGCTCATGAATAAAGAAGCTGTCGCTCCCCTTAATATAGTAATTATACGAGTGATATCCGTAAACCGAGAGGGACGGAAAGTTTGCTATAAGCTGCAGGCACTGGCGAAGAACATTTGGAATATCGGTGCAGTCCGCCTTATCGTCATAAGAATAAAGGGTTAAAACGCTCCTGGCTAAGGAGTTCATCATATCCGAAGAAGGTGCCTTCATAATAATATCCCTGACAAATGAGCCCGGAAGAGTTCTATAGGACGAAAGAACGCCGTTAAACTCCGCAAGCTGACGGGAGGTGGGGAGCTCGCCGAAGAGCAGAAGATAGGTTATTTCCTCAAAGCCGAAGCGGTTACCCCGTGTAAAGCCGTCAACCAAGCTTTCCACATCGTAGCCCCTGTAATAAAGCTCGCCCGGACAGGGCATCTCCTCGCCGTCTACAGTCCTTTTTGAAACTATTTCCGATATCTCGGTAAGGCCTGTAAGCACGCCCTTGCCGTTAAGATCACGAAGACCTCGGTTTACCTTGTGCTCAATGTAAAGCTGAGGCTCAATTTGGCAGTTGCCTGTGCAGAGGTCGGCATATTTTAAAATTTCAGGTGTAATAGCATTATAATCGTTGGTGGGCTTTCCGCTCATTTCGTCCCTCTTTTCATTTACTTGTTTTTTTGTATTTTATCATAAAAAGGCGTTTGTTTTTTTAACAGGCTGTTAATTTTTAGACAATGAAACTATTGGATACTAAAAGGCGGGAGCGAGCCCGCCTATGTTCATGTTAGAAAAATTCAATTCCGAATTAATCAGATTTTCTCCAACATTCCGTCTATAGACTCGTCACTTCTGAAATCAACCTCACAGGGCTTTTTGAAAAGCGACCAGCTCTCGGTAAGCTCGGAAACCTCGCCCGATTTTATGGTCTTAAGCTCGCTTAAAGACTCAACCTCAATCATATTTTCATTTGTGTAGGTTTCAAAGGAACAGCCGCCGTCTGGATATGTACCGAGGGGGTGGTTTGTGTCAAAGCTCTTGCAGAAAATATCTTCATTTAAGCAGAAATAAACCGTTCCGCAGTTAAGGTCAAAGCCTAATTTAATGGGTTGCTCATATTTTTCGTCCTGACGGAGTGTTACATATCGGTTGCCCCAATAAATGCGGTCATTGCTCATATCGGTATAGGGCCAAACCGAGACTATGCGGTTAGACAGCAGTCCTGTGTCATTAGAGTTCATAGGAATAATAAGCGTGCCGCTCTTTTCGGAAACCGAGAGACCCCAAACAGAGAAGGTCTTATCATTATCCGAGATGTTTTTAACCCGCATTATGACCTGCATATTAGCGTCATCGGGGTCCATTTTAATTTCGAGAGCTTTAACAACACCGTTTTCCTTTTCGGGGGCGGGGGTGAATACTGCGCCGTATTCGGTAAGCTCGTAATTAACGGGGTCAAGGTCGGGGGCGTATGTTTCGGGATAGGACTCGGGGGAGACCCAAATTCTGTGACCCCCAAGGTTTTCCCAACGCTTGCCCTCGCCGTAATAATCGGTAAAGGCTTTGTCACTCATAGGGGGAAAAGCCTTTCTGTTACTGCACAGAATATTCTGACCCTCAACAAATCCGAAGCGGATTATTCTGGGCCCTATATCTATGGTGACATAAGCCTCAATCACGCCGTTTGAAATGCAAAGACATCTTCCGTAGTCCTTGAAGGAATCGATTATTCTTGTACTTATCATTTTGTTCACTCCGTTTTAATGATTTTTGCTGTGTATTCAAGACCGCAGGGGGCGGGTTTTGGCAGGGCAAGAGAAAATAAATCTGTGGCCCTGCATTCGGTTTCAAAAAGCTTTAAAGCAGTCGGTGTTAGATTTTTAATTTCCGAAACCCGTGTCACAATCGGAATGTCAGAACTGCAAGCCTTTTCTTTAATAAGCTTCATTCCCTGTTCGTTGAAGCCCAAAACCCTGACATATGGCGGCGGTTTCATAAAAAAGGTACTGTCAAGCCCGATAAAGGCAGAAAGCACAAGCCGTCGTATTCTCGCCAGGGTGTAACGCTTAACCTTAACCCTATTATACAGGTCATCAAGGCTTGTTGCAACCCGTATTTCAGAAAAAAGCTTATTTTCAAGCCCTTCGCTTATATCGGGAAGCTGTCCAAGCTCCTTTAGCGTGCGGGTTCTAAGCAGGGCTAAGACTGCATTTTCAATTCTTCTTATATCCGCTGTATTTTGAGGTGTAAAAAGGGAGAAAGCCTCTTCGGGAATATAGTCCTTGCAAAAATCACGGTCGCCCGACAAGAGCCGTTCCCGTAAAAGAGAGGCAGAGGCATAACCGCCCGATACTTCGGACGAATCGTGAGAAGCACCCTGTCTTTTAAGTGTTCGGAACTGAAAATTGGAACCTGTATTTTCTGCCGCCGCCATATATTCAACAGCCAGGTTGTTGTTAGCCCCCGATAGCACACCTACTTTAAGCCCTAAGTCGCAAGCCGCTTTTTCACGGGCTGCGGCAAAGGTTATTCCCGTATCAAGATAAATGTTAAGCCTTCTCGAATATTCCTTCGTTTTAAGAATATCGCAGGCGGCTTTAAGCTCGGTTATATCTCCGCTTTCGCTCCCGAAAAGCAGGGTGTTACAGCCCACGGCTTTAAGTGCCGAAACCCCGCCCAAAGCGAAATTCTGTGCGGTGGACATAGAATAGGGGACAGGCAATTCAAGCACCAAATCGGCCCCGCAGGTAAGCGCCGCCCTTGCCCTTATCCGTTTTTCGGCTATTGCACAGTCCCCACGCTGAACGAAATTCCCGCTTATAACCGCAACCGCCGTTCCCTGCTCCTTCGCCTTTTTTAAGAGCAGTCGGTGGCCCGTGTGCAAGGGGTTGAATTCTGCTATGATTCCTATTACAGACAAAATCTCACATCTTTTCAAAAAATACTTGAAAAACCGCCTTATATAAAGTATTATATATTAGCTAAGGAATACTTTTCAAGAAATAATTTACTTTTTTAAAAACTTTTTATCGGAGGAAGTCAAAATGAAGATTTTTGTTGTAAATGCAGGCAGCTCGTCGCTTAAGTATCAGCTTATTGATATGGAAAACGAGCAGGTGCTGGCAAAGGGCCTTTGCGAGCGCATTGGCGTCAGCGGCGCAATCTCCCACAAGGCGGCAGACGGCCGCACCTATTCCGCAGATACAGCTATGCCTACCCACAGCGAGGCCTTTGAGGCGGTGGTTTACGCCCTTACAAAGAGCGAGGCTAAGGTTATTGACTCCTTTGACGAGATTTCGGCAATCGGCCACCGCATAGTTCAGGGCGGCAGCATTTTCCCCGAGTCCTGCATTATCACTCCCGATGCACTTAATAAAATCGAGGAGTTAGGAGCTTTAGCTCCCCTTCACAATCCCGCCCATGTACTTGCAATCCGTGCGTGCATTAAGACCTTCGGCGAGGAAATCCCCCAGATAGCGGTATTTGACACTTCCTTCCACCAGACAATGCCCGCAAAGGCATATATGTACCCTCTGCCCTATGAGTATTACGAGAAATACGGCGTTAGAAGATACGGCGCCCACGGCACATCCCACCGCTTTGTAAGCGACAGAGTAGCCGTTTTAGAGGGCAAGGATAAAAGGCAAATTAAAATTATCACCTGCCACTTAGGCAACGGTTGTTCGATTACCGCTATTAAAGACGGCGTATGCGTTGATACTTCAATGGGCTTTACTCCCCTTGACGGCTTTATGATGGGCACCCGTTCGGGAACTGTAGACCCCTCCGCCCTTACATATATTGCCGAGAAGGAAAATCTTTCTCCGGCGGATGTAAACCGCATCTGCAATAAGGAGTCGGGAATGCTTGGGATTTCGGGCGTATCTAATGATAACCGTGATATTACCGCCGCCGCAGCGGCAGGCAATAAGCGTGCACAGCTTGCGGTTGATATGCAGAGATATGAAATTCTTAAGTTTGTAGGTTCCTATATCGCTGCAATGAACGGCGTAGATGCAATAGTCTTTACGGGCGGTATCGGTGAGAACGACCCCACTCTTCGCAAGACTGTCTGCGAGAATTTAGAGTTTGTAGGCGTTAAGCTTGATGATGAGAAAAATCAGCTTCGGGGCAAAGAAGTAAAAATTTCTACGGACGACAGCCGTGTAAATGTATATGTAATCCCCACCAATGAAGAGCTTGCTATTGCAAGGGATACATTGGCAATAATTTCAAAATAATATACGGAGGTTTAGTTATGACGCTTACCGAGGTTAAAAATACAATTCAAAACGGCAGCTTTGATGATAGCTTTAATATGCTTTACGGCAATGCCGAGTCGGCTCGGTCCCGTTACTTGGCGGCTTGCGACAGCTTTAAGAGGCTTTATAAGGAAGAGGATGGCATTCGCCTTTTTTCTGCTCCCGGCAGAACCGAAATAGGCGGCAACCACACCGACCACCAGCACGGCTGTGTTTTGGCAGGGGGTGTAAACCTTGATGTTATAGCCGTTGTTGCCCCCAATAATGACGGTAAAATCCGTATCAAGTCAGAGGGCTACGATATGGATGTTATCGATATTGACGATACCGATGTCAACCCCGCTGAGAACGGCAGAGCTTCTGCTCTCATTCGTGGTGTTTGCGCCCGTTTTAAGGCTATTGGGGCTCCTGTTTCGGGTTTTAACGCCTATACCACCTCTAATGTGTTAAAGGGCTCGGGGCTTTCGTCCTCTGCGGCGTTTGAGGTCATGGTGGGCAATATTCTGAACCACCTTTATAACGGCGGCAAGGTGGACAACCAGGAAATCGCCAA
>CAJGCQ010000075.1 GCA_904501875.1 Clostridiaceae bacterium
GGTTGTCTCAAGGAATATTAACAATTCCGCCGAGGATGCTGAAAACGGTCAAGAGCCTATCATAAAGCGGGTTATCGCAGTGGGCGGTCAAATGGTGGATATTGATTTTGAGCGAGGAGTCGTCTCGGTTGACGGGGTTGAGCTTGACGAGCCCTACGCAAAAACCCCAACCACAAGAAGCTTTGATGTACAGTTCCCGCTTTATGTGCCGGAGGGTTATATATTTGTTCTGGGTGATAACAGGAATAATTCTACCGATAGCCGTGACAGCCGCATAGGCGATGGCGGTCTTATCGATACCCGCTATGTTTTAGGTCACGCTGTTTTCCGTGTTTTCCCCTTTAACAGCATAGGGAGTCTTTTAAATGAGTAACACACAGAATATTCAGTGGTTTCCCGGCCATATGGCGAAAACCCGCCGCAAAATTAAGGAGATACTGCCGCTTATTGATGCGGTGGCAGAGGTTGTTGATGCGAGAATACCGATAAGCAGCCGCAATCCCGAGCTTAAAAGCCTTATAGGCGATAAGCCCCTTATAATACTCCTTAACAAGAGCGATATGGCCGACCCTAAGGCTACAGAGGAATGGATAAAATATTATAAATCTCAGGGTATTCCCGCTATCGCTACCGACTGCAAAACAAGAAAAGGCATTAATTTATTTAAGGATACGGTTAAAACCGCCCTTTCTGACAGGCTTAAATACTATGCGGAAAAGGGAATGGTAGGAAAACCGCTTAGGGTAATGGTCGTAGGTATTCCTAATATTGGTAAGTCCTCCTTTATTAACTGTATTGCTGGAAACAGCAAGGCAAAGGCGGAAAACCGTCCGGGTGTTACAAGGGGTAATCAATGGTTTACTATTGATAAGCAGTTGGAGCTGCTTGACACACCCGGTGTACTTTGGCCTAAGTTCGAGGATAATACCGTGGGCGAGCATTTGGCGTTTACAGGAGCGGTTAAAGACAACATTCTCGATACCGAGCTTTTGGCTATGCGGCTTGTGGAGCTTTTAGCTAAGTCTGCCCCCGATAAGCTTACCGCCCGTTACGGGGAGCTTAACCTTGAAAACGACGGCTACGATTTGCTTTGCGAGGTGGGCAAAAAACGAGGTATGCTTATAAGGGGCGGCGAGACCGACACCGAAAGGGCGGCGAATATGCTCCTTGAGGAATACCGAAATTGTAAAATAGGACGAATAACCTTGGAAAGGGTTTGATAAAATGCCTGATTATGAATACGAAAAAGCCGCAGTTTCAAGCGGCTTTAATGTTGTTTGCGGAGTTGACGAGGCGGGCAGAGGCCCTCTTGCGGGCCCTGTCTGTGCGGCGGCGGTTATACTGCCGACCGACACAGTAATAGAGGGACTGGACGATTCCAAAAAGCTAAGCGAGAAAAAAAGAGAGCGCCTTTATGATGAGATAATTAAAAAGGCGACTGCCTATTGCGTAGCCTACGGCACCCTCGAAGAAATAGAACGCGTGAATATTTTAGAGGCGACATTTCTTGCAATGAACAGGGCGATTGACGGACTTAAAGTAAAGCCCGATTTTGCAATAATTGACGGCAACCGAGTGCCTAAAGGTATTAAAATTCCCTGCGCTGCATTGGTTAAGGGGGATTCAAAATCTATCTCGGTGGCGGCAGCTTCGGTGCTTGCCAAGGTTACCCGTGACCGCCTTATGCTTACTTACGATGAAAAGTACCCGCAGTATAACTTCAAAAAACACAAGGGCTACGGTACAAAGGAGCATACTTTGCTTTTGAAGCAGTACGGCCCCTCCCCGATACACAGGCTGTCTTTTCTTAAAAACATATTAGGGTGACGTTATGAATATTGGGAAGACGGGTGGTATGGGTGAGAGCCTTACCGCAGAATTTTTAAGAAAAAACGGATTTGTTATTGTAAAGCGTAACTATCATTGCCGTTACGGCGAAATTGACATAATAGCAGAGAATAAGGAATATATAATCTTTACCGAGGTTAAAACCCGCCGTGAGGACAGCCTTGTTTCTCCCGCCGAGGCGGTGGACGCTCACAAACAAAGGCGAATAATCCTGACTGCCGAGGATTTTCTCTCAAAGTACGAAACCGAGCTTCAGCCTCGCTTTGATGTGGCAGAGGTTACGGTTTTTAAGAAGTCCGACGGCAGGGACGGGTATAAGCTCCATTACATTAAAAATGCTTTCTTAGGAGTGTTTTAGTTGGATTATTTTGACCTGCATTGCGATACGCCCTATGAATGTTATTTTAAAAAACAGGACTTTTTTAAAAACAACCTTGCCGTTTCAGGTGTAAAGGGAGCGGCGTTTGAAAATTGGAAGCAGGTTTTCGCTGTTTGGATAAGGGATGACCAAGACAGTCCCTATACCCTTTATAAAGCAATTTTAAAGGATTTCAAGGAAAAGATTAAAAGTAAGCCCGATAATTTGACCCCCTACTTTTCGGTAGAGGGCGGAGCGGTAATAGAGGACAATATTGACCGCCTTTACGAGCTTAAAAGAGACGGAATATGCGCCCTCACCCTTACTTGGAACGGGGAAAACCGTATAGCGGGAGGGAGCAAAACAGATAAGGTGTTAACCGACTTTGGCAAAAGGGTGATTAAGGAATTAAATTCCCTTAATATGCAGTGCGATTTGTCCCACCTGAATGAGCAAAGCTTTTATTCGGCGGTCGAGCTTGCGGATTTTCCTATTGCCACACATTCTAACTGCAAATCTGCTTTCGACTGTCCCCGCAACCTCAGCGATAATCAACTAAAGCTTATAGCCGAAAAGGGCGGGTTAGTAGGACTTTGCTTTTATCCTGAGTTTTTGGGCGGAGATGTTTTTGAGAAGCTTTATGAAAACATTTATCATTTATTAGAGCTTGGAATGGAAAATAATATTGCATTAGGCTCCGATTTTGACGGTGCGGATATGGCGGAAGGGCTTTGTGACATCACAAAAATTCCCTTTCTTTACGAGAAACTCAAGGAAAAGGGCATAAATGAAACTGTTTTAGATAAAATTTTTTATAAAAATGCGGAAAATCGTCTTGAAACCTTTGACAAAAGGCGTTAGATATAATACAATAAAAAATAATGCAAAAAAATAGGAGCAAGGAATATGAATTATGTAAGCACAAGAGATAAATCGGTAAAGGTCACCGCCGCTAAGGCTATTGCAAGTGGTATTTCGGCTGAGGGCGGACTTTTTGTGCCAGATACCTTTCCAACTCTTACCGAGAAGGATTTTGAGGCATTAGGCAAGCTTGACTATATCGGCAGGGCAAAATATGTTTTAAAGTTCTTTCTTAACGATTTCACCGAGGAAGAGGTTGATTACTGCGTAAAGGGCGCTTATACCGGCAGCTTCGACAACGAACAGCCTGCGCCTATCTCGGTTGTGGGCGGAAATGCGAATATTTTGGAGCTTTGGCACGGCCCCACCTGCGCATTTAAGGACTTGGCTCTTCAGCTTTTGCCTTACCTGCTTACCACCTCGGCTAAAAAGACTGCCGCAGGCAAGAAGACCGTGATTTTGGTTGCCACCTCCGGCGATACGGGCAAGGCGGCGCTTGAAGGCTTTAAGGATGTGCCCGATACCGAGATTGTGGTGTTCTATCCCAGCGACGGCGTAAGCCCTATGCAGAAGCTGCAAATGGATTCCCAAAAGGGTGACAATGTACATGTTATCGCCATTAAGGGCAATTTTGACGACGCACAAACAGGGGTTAAAAAGATATTTACCGATAACGCTGTAAAGGCAAAATTAGCCGAGAATAATATGCAGTTCTCCTCTGCAAACTCTATCAACTGGGGAAGACTCGCTCCGCAGATTGTTTATTATGTATCTGCCTACTGTGATATGCTTTCCCGCGGCGAGGATTTAAAAGACGGCTTTAATGTCGTAGTTCCTACAGGTAACTTCGGCAACATTTTGGCGGCTTACTACGCTAAGAAAATGGGCGTGCCGATAAAGAAACTTATCTGTGCTTCTAACTCAAACAATGTCCTTACCGATTTTATAAATACGGGCGTTTATGACCGCAACCGTAAGTTCTACACCACAATATCCCCCTCTATGGATATTCTTATTTCCAGCAACCTTGAAAGAATGCTCTTTGAGCTGTCTGCCTGTGACGATAAGGCGGTTGCAAAAATGCAGGCAGACCTTGCAAAGGACGGCGTATTTAAGGTTACAGATGAAATTAAGGCAAAGATGTCTGAGCTTTTCTACGGCGGTTGCTGTGAAGATGAGGAAACCCTTACTACAATAGGCGATATGTTTAAGGAATACGGCTATCTTTGCGATACCCACACCGCCGTTGCGGTAGGCGTTTATAATAAGTATAAGGCTGAAACAGGGGACGAAAGACCTGCGGTTATAGCTTCTACCGCTTCGCCTTATAAGTTTGCCGACAGCGTGCTTAAGGCCGTCACCGATAAGAAGACCGACAGCGAGTTCGGCAATGTGCGTCTGCTTTCCGAGGTTACCTCTACCGAGATTCCCGCTCCTTTGTTAGCCCTCGAAAACGCCGAAGTGCGCTTTAAGGAAATCTGTGAAAAGGATAAAATGCTTGATGCGGTTTATTCAGCACTTCAAATTAAATAAAAAAGCCTCCCTTGCCTAAAGGGAGGGGGACCGCCAAACGGCGGTGGAGGGATATTTTTAGTTTTTCGCAAGGCTAATATCCCCCAGTCACGGCTTCGCCGCGACAGCCCCCTTTAGGCAAGGGGGCCTCTGTTTTAAGAAAATACACCTTTGTCTGGCAGTCCGATTTTTAGAACGAAGTATTTACTTCGCTCTGAAAGTGTCACAGCGGGTGTCGCTGCTGGTTGACGCTTCGCCGTGGCCAACTTGAATTTTGCCTGCGGAGCACATATCGTCCGGAGTATGGTGAACACAGTTCTTTACATCGCACGCTACGCACAGCTTGGTCTCACAAGTACAATCTGACAAATTAATCAAGTCCTTTCCGACCTTATTAAGGTCAAGCTTAGTATGTGCAAAAAAATTTTTATTATGAAAAAATTTAAAGGAGGCGAAACAGAGCTTTGAGCATATATGCTATTTCCGATTTGCATTTATCCTTCGGCGTAGATAAGCCGATGAACATTTTTAAAGGCTGGGATAATTATACCGAGCGTATTACGGCTAATTGGAAGCGCCTTGTAAAGGAAAACGATACGGTTATTTTGCCGGGGGATTTTTCCTGGGGGCTTAAGTTGGAGGAAACAAAAAAAGATTTTGAATTTTTAGAGTTGCTCCCCGGTAAAAAAATTCTCATTAAGGGAAATCACGATTTATGGTGGAGCACATCAAAAAAGCTACACGAATTTTTCTTAGAAAATAATTTTTCGTCGGTTGATATTATTTACAATAACTGTGCTGTAGCTGAGGGCTTTGCCTTAGCGGGAACACGCGGTTGGTTTTACGATAATACCGCCGA
>CAJGCQ010000076.1 GCA_904501875.1 Clostridiaceae bacterium
TAATGGGGGTTGGTATAAGCATATTTATGCTCAGAGGGGCCACAACAGGCGGAGTTGACATTATAGCAAAGCTTATCAACCGCAGATTTCAGCATATGACGGTGGGCAGGCTTATTCTTTTTGCCGACGCTGTTGTGGTGGCTATCTCGGCATTTGCATACAAAAATATTGAAAGCGCCCTTTACTCGATTATCGCTCTTTACGCCTCGTCGAGGGTTATAGATATGATGCTTTACGGAGCGGATAAGGGCAAGATAATTTATATTATAACCGAAAAATCGCAGGAGATATCCCGTGAGGTTATGACCCTTGTGAAAAGAGGAATTACCGTAATCGGTGTCACTGGGGCTTACACGGACAGACGGTTTAATATGCTTATGTGTACCGTAAGGCGCAACGAGGTTTCCGCCGTCTGCAGGCTTGCACGGGAGAACGACAAAAACGCCTTTATAGTTATAGCCGAGGCGGGAGAAATTTTAGGCGAGGGTTTCAAACCCAATGTGTAAAACGCACTAAAAAAAACATTTTTAAATTGTTGAAAAAGATACTTGATATTTCAAGAATTTGTGGTATAATAGACTATGCTTTAACAAGATATTGTGTATTTGAGAGCCGAACACCAAAATTTCGGCGGGAGGTAAAAAGAGATGAAGATAATTAAAAGAAGCGGCGCAGAGGTTGATTTTAACGCTAAAAAAATTGAAATAGCGGTTAAAAAGGCCAACGAAAGCGTTGTCCCCAGCGAGCGCATGTCGGATATTCAGATAAAGCGCATTGCCGAGGATGTTGAAAGTGCGGCAATGAATGTCAACAGGTCGCTCGGCGTTGAGGAAATACAAGATATGGTAGAGGACCAAATTATGAATCAGCGCGCCTTCAGCGTTGCACGCCGTTACATAACCTACCGCTATCAGCGCGCCCTTGTAAGAAAGTCCAACACTACAGACGAGCAGATTTTAAGCCTTATCGAATGTAACAACGAGGAAGTAAAGCAGGAGAATTCCAATAAAAACCCCACTGTAAACAGCGTTCAGCGTGACTATATGGCGGGCGAGGTAAGCAAGGATATAACAAAGCGCCTGCTGCTTGATACTGATATTGTTGAGGCCCACGAGCAGGGGCTTATCCATTTCCATGATGCGGATTATTTTGCACAGCATATGCACAACTGCGACCTTGTAAATCTTGAGGATATGCTCCAAAACGGCACCGTTATAAGCGGTACACTTATTGAAAAGCCTCATAGCTTTTCCACCGCCTGTAACATTGCCACCCAGATTATAGCGCAGGTTGCTTCTTGCCAGTATGGCGGTCAGAGCATAAGCCTTACGCACTTGGCTCCCTTTGTGGATATAAGCCGTAAAAAGATTTATGGCGAGGTTTGTGATGAATTCCGTGAAATAGGTATGCAGGTTGACGAGGAAAAGACGAAGGAAATCACCGAAAAACGTCTTTTAAAGGAAATTTCAAAGGGCGTTCAGATGATACAGTATCAGGTTGTCACCCTTATGACCACAAACGGTCAGGCACCCTTCGTAACGGTATTTATGTACCTTAACGAAGCAAAGAACGAGCAGGAGAAGAGCGACTTAGCGCTAATTATAGAAGAGGTTTTAAGACAGCGTTATCAGGGCGTTAAAAACGAAAAGGGCGTTTGGGTTACCCCTGCCTTCCCGAAGCTTATCTATGTGCTTGAGGAGGACAATGTAACCGAGGACAGTAAGTATTGGTATTTAACAAAGCTTGCCGCTAAATGCACCGCAAAGAGAATGGTGCCCGATTACATTTCCGAAAAGGTAATGCTTCAAAACAAAATTGATAAAAATGGCGAGGGTCATTGCTACACCTGTATGGGCTGCCGCAGTTTCTTAACCCCTTATATAGACGAAAACGGCAAGGCTAAGTATTACGGCCGCTTTAATCAGGGCGTCGTAACCGTAAACCTTGTGGATATAGGTCTTTCGGCAGAGAAGGATATGGATAAATTCTGGCAGATTTTTGATAGCCGTATGGAGCTTTGCCACAGGGCGCTTCAGGCGCGTCACGAACGCCTTACAGGCACCGTTTCGGACGCCGCTCCTATACTTTGGCAGTACGGCGCACTTTTAAGACTTAAAAAGGGCGAGACCATAGACAAATATCTGCACGGCGGATATTCCACTCTTTCTCTCGGCTATGCGGGACTTTGGGAATGTGTTTACAGTATGATAGGCAAAAAGCTTACCGAGCCCGAGGGCGAGGAGTTCGGTCTCCAAATTATGAAAAAGCTTAACGAATACACCGCCAAGTGGAAAGCGGCAGAGAATATAGATTATTCCCTCTACGGCACTCCTCTTGAAAGCACTACTTATAAATTTGCAAAAACCCTGCAAAAGCGATTCGGCACCATAAAAGGTGTGACCGACAGGAACTATATAACCAACAGCTACCATGTGCATGTAACCGAGGATATCGACGCATTTGATAAGCTGGCGCTTGAGTCTAAGTTCCAAGCCTTGTCACCCGGCGGAGCTATCTCCTATGTTGAAGTGCCGAATATGCAGAACAATCTTGATGCGGTGCTTTCGGTTATGCAGTTTATTTACGATAATATTATGTATGCCGAGCTTAACACCAAGAGCGATTACTGCCATAATTGCGGCTATGACGGTGAAATTGAGATTAAGGAAAATAAGGACGGAAAGCTTGTTTGGAGCTGTCCTAACTGCGGAAATACCGATCAGGACAAGATGAATGTTGCTCGCCGCACCTGCGGTTATATCGGCTCCCAGTTCTGGAATCAGGGCAGAACACAGGAAATTAAGGAAAGAGTGCTGCATCTGTAATATTGAATGTTAAACGGGACGGTGTCCTCACCGTCCCAAACCTATATTTTCGGTGATTATCAGCGTGAAAAATCACGCTAATAATAATATAGGGACGGCGTTCCGCTCGCCTTTTAGTGTCATAAAAGGCAACCGCGTAACATGCCGATATAATCTCCATCAGCCGCTGTCGGAGATTTCGTAACCTATTTGTGCCGATGCTTTAGCGGCAGAATGGAGATTATAGTGAACTATGCGGCGTTAAAAAAATTTGATATTGCAAACGGCCCCGGCGTCAGGGTTTCGCTTTTTGTAAGCGGCTGCCGCCATCATTGCAAAAACTGCTTTAACCGTGAAGCTTGGGACTTTAATTACGGAAAGCCCTTTGTGGAGGATACAGAAAAAGAAATACTCACAGAGCTTGATAAGGACTATATAAAGGGTTTATCACTTTTAGGCGGAGAGCCATTTGAGCCTGAAAACCGCAGGGCTTTAACGGCTTTACTTAAAAAGGTTAAACAAAGAAATCCCGAAAAGCCCGTTTGGTGTTATACCGGCTTTGAGCTTGAAAAGCTTACAGACCCTACCGCTACCGAAATGCTTTCTTTAATTGATGTTTTGGTGGACGGAAAATTTGTTGAAGAGCTTAAAAGCCCCGACCTTATTTTCAGGGGCTCCTCCAATCAGCGTATATTGGATGTGAAAAAATCGCTCCAAGCGGGGGAAGCGGTATGGCTTGAGGGCGTTTGGCGAAGAAAAATGGGCTCAGGAAATATTTATGAATAGGAAGTTGTTAGAATGGTAAAGGTTAATTTTAAAAAGCTTGATAAGAACGCACATCCGCCTACATACGGCTCTCAGTTTGCTGCAGGAGCGGATTTGTATGCCCTGACAGGTGGTGAAACCGTGCATTTTGCCCCCGGTGAAACTAAAATGATTCGCACGGGTCTTGCGGTGGAAATACCCGAGGGTTATGCGGGGCTGATTTATGCCCGCAGCGGGATTGCCACAAAAAGGGGACTTGCTCCTGCAAACAAGGTGGGGGTTATTGACAGCGACTATAGAGGAGAGGTTATGGTATCCCTCCATAATCATTCGGGCGCAGAGCAGGAAATAGCCGACGGCGAGCGTATAGCACAGCTTGTGATAGCTCCGTTTTTAGCGGCGGAGTTCTGCGAGGCCGAAGAGCTTTCGGATACAGTACGCGGCGAAGGCGGCTTTGGCTCAACGGGTAAAAAATAAATACAAACTGATTTAAGAGGACTGCTTTATGGTTTTCCATACGGCAGTCTTTTTTATTTTGCAGAAAAAATTTTTTGAAGAGGTTTACAAAATGCCGTTTTATATCTTTCTGTATATAAAGGTAGAGGGGGTAGTCTGCCTTAAATACAATACGGAAAGGATGAAAAGCTTATGATTTATATCAAAGTAAATGAAAACGGAACACTGCATACCTTTGACTGCACGGTTTCAGACAGTGTAAAATACGAAACGGTAAAATTTGATTTCCCGAATAGGTGGGAGGGCAGCACTAAGACAGCGGTATTCAGGGGCGAAAACCAGAAGATTAGCGTGATTTTAAACAGTGGCGGCGATTTGTGCACCGGAGAGGACGAGTGCTATATACCGTATGAGGTAATTAAGTCACCCGAATTTACCGTTTCGGTTTTCGGCATTTTAGGTGACAGCCGAATCACTACCACGCCCGCAGTAATAAAGGTAATACAAAGCGGTTACGGAGAAGGTGTTGAGCCTGCAAACCCTACTCCTGACGAATACGAACAGCTTGTTAGACTTGCAAACCAAACTAAGGAAATTGCCGAGTCTGTCCGCTTCGATGCCGATAACGGCGCTTTCAACGGAAAGGACGGATACACTCCTCAATTGGGTGTTGATTACATCACAATTGACCAAAACACCGAATATATTTTTGACGGAGGAGATGCCGACCAAAGTATACCTACCGTTATAGCGGTAGATGATGAATTTTCCAAAAATTCAAGTGACGCAATAGCAAATAAAACGGTTACAGCTAAATTTGAATCCACCGATAATGATATATCTGCTATTAATGAGATAATCAGCGGAATGTGGAGCAAAATCTACCCTATCGGTTCAATCTACATATCAGCGGCGAGCACATCACCTTCAAGCTTGTTCGGCGGCACTTGGGAGCAGATAAAGGATACATTTTTGCTTGCGGCTGGCGATACTTATACCTTAGGTGCAACGGGCGGCGAGGCTGAACACACACTTACGGCTAATGAAATGCCGACACACCGCCACCCAATGTATGCTTATTCCGAAAGTGCTTCGGAAACAGCGAGCGGCAGTGATTATGTTGGTGACAGAGCTGTTTATTTAAACTACACTACAGACAGCAGAAAAACATATTGGCAACAGCTGTTTCAAGCCGAAACGGGAGGCAATCAACCCCACAACAATATGCCGCCGTATTTAGCAGTCTATGTATGGAAAAGGATAGGTTAGGCTGACGAGAGTCAAACCCATTACGGTTTCGCTCACCGCCTTTTACTACCTTTCTTGCGTTCATTTTTGTAAGGCAACAGCCTTACTGCAAATTTCACGCA
>CAJGCQ010000077.1 GCA_904501875.1 Clostridiaceae bacterium
CTGATTATTCCTCTGTGCCGTAGAGCTTAACCAGCTTCTCGAGGTGGGCACGGCGAGCCTTTGCGGACTCGGCAGCCTTGTCGAAGAGCTGTTCAGCACGCTCGGGGAAGGAGCGTGTGAGTGAGGAGTAACGGGCCTCGCCCATAATGAAGTCCTTATAATCAGCGGTTGCGGGCTTGCTGTCAAGTGCGAAGGGATTTTTACCCTCTGCCTTGAGAGCGGGATTGTAACGGAACATATCCCAGTATCCGCAGTCAACTGCCTTCTTCATTTCCTTCTGGCAGTTAACCATACCGCCCTTAATCGAGTGCATCTCACAGGGAGCGTAACCGATTATAAGGGACGGACCCGGATAAGCCTCAGCCTCTTTAAGGGCCTTTAAGGTCTGGTTCATATCAGCGCCCATAGCTATCTGTGCAACATAGATGTAGCCGTAGGACATAGCGATTTCAGCAAGGCTCTTCTTGGCGATAGCTTTACCTGCCGCCGCAAACTGTGCAACCTGGCCGATATTGGAAGCCTTGGAAGCCTGACCGCCGGTGTTGGAGTAAACCTCGGTATCGAATACCATAATGTTTACATCGTTGCCCTGAGCTAAAACATGGTCAACGCCGCCGAAGCCGATATCGTAAGCCCAGCCGTCGCCGCCGAAGATCCATACGGACTTCTTGTTAAGGAATTCCTTATTGTCAAGCACATCCTTGCAAACGGGGCAGTTTGCACCCTGCTTTTCAAGTGCGGCAACAAGAGCCTCGGAAGCGGGGGTGTTCTTAGCGCCGTCATTAACTGTTGCGAGATATTCTTCAGCAGCTGCCTTAACAGCCTCGTCCGCCTTGTCGGAAGCGGCAATCTGCCTAACATCGTCAATAAGGCGGTCACGGATAGCTTTCTGGCCTAAATACATACCGTAGCCGTGCTCTGCGTTATCCTCAAACAGGGAGTTGGCCCATGCGGGACCCTGACCCTTAGCATTGGTGGTGTAGGGTGAAGTAGCGGCAGGTCCGCCCCAGATGGAAGAACAGCCTGTAGCGTTGGAAACATACATTCTGTCGCCGAAGAGCTGGGTAATAAGGCGTGCATAAGAGGTCTCTGCACAGCCGGCGCAGGAGCCTGAGAACTCAAGAAGCGGCTTTTTAAACTGAGAAGTGATAACATTTGCGTCTGTAGCAACATCTTTCTTCTCGCTAACCTTAGCAACACAGTAATCGAAGGAAGCCTGCTCGGTAAGCTGTGACTCCTGAGATACCATTTTGAGAGAATTGGTCGGGCAAACGCCAATACATACGCCGCATCCCATACAGTCAAGGGGAGAAACGGTTAAAGCATAGGTGTAATCTGTCTTAAGGAAGGGCTTGGGAGACTTCTTTAAGGTAGCGGGAGCAGCCGCAACCTCTTCTGCGGTAAGCACGAAGGGACGGATTGTAGCGTGGGGGCATACGAATGCGCACTTGTTACACTTAGCGCAGGTATCAGGATTCCACTCGGGAACCATAACTGCAACGCCGCGCTTTTCGTAAGCCGAAGCGCCCTGCTCAAAGGTACCGTCAGCGTGGTCCATAAATACAGATACGGGGAGTGAATCACCGTTCATAAGACCAACCGGCTTCATAATATCGTCAACCATCTTAACAAGCTTTGCGGGACCCTCAGCCTTTTCGGCAGCAGTATTGTCCACAGCGTCAGCCCAGTCGGCGGGAACATCAATCTTAACATAGGCGGTAGCGCCTGCGTCGATTGCCTTCTCGTTCATTTCAACGATTTCTTTGCCCTTCTTCATAAACTTCTGGGCCTTCTCCTTCATATAGCCGATAGCCTCTTCCTCGGGAAGAACCTTGGAAAGTGAGAAGAAAGCAGACTGAAGAACGGTGTTTGTACGCTTGCCGAGGCCTATCTCTGCGGCGATATCAATAGCGTTAACAGTGTAAAGCTGAATGTTGTTTTTAGCTATGTAACGCTTAGCTTCAGCAGGCATATGAGCGTTAAGCTCATCAGCTGACCACTGGCAGTTGATAAGGAATACGCCGCCCGGCTTTACATCGTTTACCATCTTGTAGCCCTTGATTACATACGAGGGGTTGTGGCAGGCAACAAAGTCTGCCTTATTGATGTAGTAGGGGCTCTTAATCGGCTTGTCGCCAAAGCGCAGGTGGGATACGGTGACGCCGCCTGTCTTCTTAGAGTCATACTGGAAGTATGCCTGAACATACTTGTCGGTATGGTCGCCGATAATCTTAATGGAGTCCTTATTTGCGCCGACGGTACCGTCACCGCCAAGACCCCAGAACTTGCACTCGATAGTGCCCTCTGCCGCAGTGTTGGGAGCGGGCTCTTCAGCGAGAGACAAATCGGTAACATCATCTGTAATACCGAGGGAGAAGTTGTGCTTCGGAGCGTCCTTAAGAAGCTCGTTATATACAGCGAAAATGCTTGAAGGCGGTGTATCCTTAGAGCCTAAGCCGTAACGGCCGCCGACAACTGTATCAAGCTTTCTGCCTGTAGCGGCAAGAGCAGCTACAACATCAAGGTAAAGGGGCTCGCCTAAAGCGCCGGGCTCCTTAGTTCTGTCAAGAACCGCAACCTTCTTAGCGGTAGCAGGGATAGCCTCTACAAGTTTCTTTGCGCTAAACGGACGGTAAAGGCGAACCTTTACAAGACCTACCTTTTCGCCTTTTGCGGTCATATAGTCGATAACCTCTTCCGCAACATCGCAGATAGAGCCCATAGCTACGATAACACGCTCAGCGTCGGGTGCGCCATAGTAGTTAAACAGCTTGTAATCGGTGCCGATTTTGCTGTTGATCTTGTCCATATACTTCTCAACAATCTCGGGCATTGCGTCATAGTACTTGTTGCAAGCCTCACGGTGCTGGAAGAAGATATCGCCGTTCTCGTGGGAACCGCGCATTACGGGATGCTCGGGGTTAAGGGCACGCTTTCTGAAGGCGTCAACCGCATCCATATCGCACATTTCCTTAAGGTCCTCGTAATCCCAAACCTTAATTTTCTGGACTTCGTGAGAGGTGCGGAAGCCGTCAAAGAAGTTGATGAACGGTACTCTGCCCTCGATAGACGCAAGATGAGCTACGGGACCTAAGTCCATAACCTCCTGCGGGTTGGTCTCGGCGAGCATAGCAAAGCCTGTTTGACGGCAGGCGTATACATCAGAGTGGTCGCCGAAGATGTTAAGTGCGTGAGAAGCCACGCAACGAGCCGATACATGGAAAACGCAGGGGAGCAATTCGCCCGCAATTTTATACATGTTCGGGATCATAAGTAAAAGTCCCTGAGAAGCGGTGAAGGTGGTGGTTAAAGCACCCGCCGCCAAAGAGCCGTGTACCGTACCTGCGGCACCCGCCTCGGACTGCATTTCGGCAACATTTACTGTTGTGCCGAAGATGTTTTTAAGTCCCTGAGCCGACCACTGATCAACATAGTCAGCCATAGGACTGGACGGTGTAATCGGATAAATTCCGGCTACTTCGGTAAACGCATAGGCAACATGAGCTGCGGCGTTGTTACCGTCCATGGTCTTGAATTTTCTGGCCATTGAAAATTCCTCCTGTAATAAAATTCATGAGACGATCATATTCTTTTTCCTAAACAGTCCCATACATTATATATAATAGCACTTTTTTAGCGCTGTGTAAATAACAAATTCTTGAAAAATTTGAATTTTGTTGAGCTGATTTGCAAACGGGAGGGCACAAAGATCCTCCGCTACACAAGCTAATTTAATATAAGCCTAATATCTACCGTCTAACATCTAATCTCAGTTTTCCATTTGTTGCACGGGGCGGTTTTAGGTGTCTTTTAGCTCTTGCCCGCCCATAGGCTAACGGATTTACGAGTATTTTAACAAAGCACAGCGAAAAATACTTGTTTCAAAATCCGATTCAAGTTTGAACGCTTTGGCTATCACGCCCGTTCTTGAATACCTTTCTTATACAATTTTCACATAAATAATTCAATATACAACCCTAAAACAATAACTTAAAAAAATTTTTCAAAAAAGTCTTTTTCTGTCGAAAGTTTTGTGTTATTATATATATGTATATTTTTCGTAACGGAGGGCTTTTAATGGCAAGTATCGATTTTAAGCACACACCTTACGGCGACCTTGCGCTTATAAGTATGCGGGGCTGTGAGGACATTTCGTCTAAGGTGGACTATTATTTAAAACAATGGCGTGAAATTCCCGAGGAGGAGTCCTTTGTGGTTGCCGCCAACTGTCCCCGCTTCGGCACGGGCGAGGCAAAGGCGGTCTTAAAGCACACCGCAAGAGGTCTTGACGCTTACATTCTCTGCGACTGCTTTAATTACAGCGTGACCTACAAGATGTACGGACAGACCGTTCCGATGAGTCCCGATGACCATTATCAGGACCTAAAGCGTGTTATTGCGGCATTAGGCGGCAAGGCGAGAAGAATTACCGTAATTATGCCCATGCTTTACGAGGGAAGGCAGCACAGAAGAACCGCAAGAGAGTCTATGGACTGCGCTATGGCGCTCCAAGAGCTTGTTAATATGGGTGTTAAGAACATAATCACCTTTGACGCACACGATCCCCGTGTAAACAACGCAATCCCCCTTGACGGCTTTGACAATGTTCAGGCGGCCTACCAGATGATTAAAGCCCTTCTTAAAACCGTGCCTGATATTAAGCTTGACCGTGACCACACTATGATTGTCTCCCCCGATGAGGGCGGAATGGGACGATGCATTTACTATTCCTCGGTTTTAGGGCTGGAGCTCGGTATGTTCTACAAGCGCCGCAACTACTCGGTAATAGTAAACGGCAGAAACCCCATTGAGGCCCACGAATTTTTGGGCAACGATATTACGGGCAAGGATTTAATCCTTGTTGACGATATGATTTCCTCGGGCGAGTCGATGCTTGACATTGCGGCAAAGCTTAAGGAAAAGGGTGCGGGAAGAATCTTTATTTTCTCAACCTTCGGTCTTTTTGTTGAGGGGCTCGAGAAGTTTGACGAATACTATAAAGAGGGCAAAATCGACAAGATTTTCACCACCAACCTTATTTATCAAACCCCTGAGCTTTTATCCCGTGAGTGGTATTGCAGTGTAAATATGTCGAAATACATTGCACTTCTGGTTGATACCCTTAACTGCGATAATTCCATAAGCAGTCTCTTAGACCCCGTTGACCGCATTAAGAAAATCTTTGCAAAGTACGGGCAGGATAAGTAAAATCAGATAATTTTATTATAAAAAAGTCTCCCCTGCCGTAAGGCAAGGGAGGCTTTAGTTTTTCCTTCCATAATATGAGGGAAACAGAGGTTATCCAGTGGGATGGGAAAGTTTACAC
>CAJGCQ010000078.1 GCA_904501875.1 Clostridiaceae bacterium
ATGGTGCTGCGGCAGTTACCTTGAGGATCAGGACGCTTTCCGTTATAACGGTATTTTCAGGGATATTTACATTCTTTCCCGTCCCCACGGCCATATTTTCGATTTGGATTTAAAAGCAGAGGGTAACAGCATAATCTGCACAGCGGATAAGAATTTTTCCGCCGAGCTTTATGACGGAGATATGCTTTTAGCTACGGGAGTATCCGAGGACGGCAGGCTTTGCTTTACTGTGGATACTCCAAAGCTCTGGACGGCGGAAACACCTAATCTTTATACAGTTAAGCTCTCCGCTGCGAGGGAGACTATAACCCGAAAGATAGGCTTTCGCACTATTGAAATTTCCTCGGATTACGAGCTTCTCATAAACGGCACGCCCGTGAAGCTAAAGGGCGTAAATCACCACGATACCCACCCCAAAAAGGGTTGGACAATGTCGGAGGAGGACTATGTCCGTGATTTAAAGCTTATGAAGGAGCTTAACATTAATACAATAAGAACCTCTCATTATCCGCCCGCTCCTAAATTCCTTGACTACTGCGATGAAATGGGTTTTTATGTCATACTTGAAACCGATATTGAAACCCACGGATTTTTAAGGCGTTTTGCTAATGTAGGCTACTGCTTTGATGTTGACTCGCCCGACTGGCCCTGCGTAACCCCCGAGTGGAAAGCAGAGTTTTTAAGCCGTATGGAGCGTGCCTATGAGCGGGATAAAATCCATTCTTCAATTATTATGTGGTCAACGGGAAATGAGAGCGGTTACGGCGAAAATCAGCACGATATGATAGAGTGGGTAAAGGCTCGCGATAAGGTTCGCCTTGCCCATTGCGAGGACGCATCCAGAAAGGGCACACCCGACAATACCGATGTTTTCTCTATGATGTACCCCTCGGTGGATAGGATAAAAGACTGGGCGGAGGACAATAAAATCAAACAGCCCGTCTTTATGTGCGAGTATGCCCACGCTATGGGCAACGGCCCCGGCGGAATTTGGGATTACTGGGATGCGATATACGGCAACAAAAAGCTTATAGGCGGCTGTATTTGGGAATGGGCGGACCATGTGGCTCTTGACGGCGGCGTTCAGAAGTACGGCGGCGACTTTGAGGGCGAGCTTACCCACGACGGCAATTTCTGCTGTGACGGTATGGTGTTTGCCGACCGCTCCTTTAAGGCGGGCACCTACGAAATTAAAAATACCTATGCTCCCTTCCGTATAAGGTGGGAGGAGGGTTCGCTTAAGCTTAAAAACTGCTTTGATTTTACCTCCTTTGACGGATATTCCTTTGAGTATGAGATTACAGCGGACGGAGAAAGCCTTGAGAAAAAAATTGCCCGTCTCAACACAAAGCCGAGTGAGGAATTTACCCTTACACCGCTTGTCAAACTGCCCGAAAGCTGTAAGCTGGGTTGTTATATAACAGTAAAAATGTTTGATGCCGATAATTTTGAGATAGGGTGCCTTGAAGAAAAGCTCCCTGTTCCCGTTGTTATTGCAGAAGCCGAAAAACACCCCCTTAATCTTATCGACGGCGAATTTGAAGCCGTAGCCGAGGGGGAGAATTTCCGCTATGTCCTCTCTAAACAGACAGGTATGCTACTAAGCATAGTTAAAAATGGCGCCGAACAGCTTACCGCCCCCGCAAAGCTTTCTTATTTCCGAGCCACTACCGATAACGACAGAGGAGTAAGGGCATTGTGGGACAGAACGAATATTTGGCAGGGAGAGAATTTCGACTGCACCTTTACTAAGATTTATTCTTGTGAAATAACGGAAAACAGGGCGGTCTTTACCGCTTCGTCCGCCGGTGTTTCCCGCAAGCCGTTCTTTAGCTTTACGCTTTCCTACGAATTCTTCGCCGACGGCTCTGTCGATGTAGCTATTGACGGAAAAATAAGGGAAAATGTTGTTTGGTTGCCGAGACTGGGCTTTGAGTTTAAGCTTCCCTACGAAAGGGACAGCTTTACCTACTTCGGTAACGGTCCCCTTGAAAGCTACCGGGATATGACTCACCACGGAGTTGTCGCCTTTCACGAAAGCAACGCCGATAAGGAGTATGTAAATTATGTCCGTCCCCAGGAGCACGGCAACCATACCGACTGTAAACAGCTTTGCATTGATAATTCTCTTAAATTTATGGCAGAGAATATGGAAATAAGCGTACTTCACCACAGCATAGAAGCGCTTGCCGCCGCCGAGCATACCGACGAGCTTGAAAAATCGGACGGAACGCATATCAGGGTGGACTATAAGGTCTCGGGCATAGGCTCTAATTCCTGCGGCCCCGCCCTTGACGAAAAATACCGCCTTAGCGAAAAGGATATTTCCTTCAAGTTTACATTAACAGTTTAATATACAATAAGCAAACCGCCCCGATTTTTTTCGGGGCGGTTTGCTTAAGGCTGACTCTCGTCAGCCTTCGTGGATATTTTAAAAACCGTCAGAATATTTACACAGGGGAGGTATAAGCATCTAACAGATTTTTAACTGTTTAAAGCGGTCGGAATCGGAATTCTTTTGTATTCTGACCTTAAATTCTATATACTTATCGGTTTCGTATTTGCGGGATTTTGCATCGATACCGGAGTTTTGAAGGGTAGAAAGCAGCTTTGAAAGGCTGTTTGAAAAAAGGCGAACATCACCTATGGCAGATTTCCGCACAGGCTCGTCGGGAGCGGTAGGCACAGGCTTTTCCTCAGGGTTTAAAAGGGAAGATATACATTCCTCGGTTTGGCTTACGGTAAGGCCCTCGGCTATTATGCGGTCGAGCACTTCCTCCCGTTCCTCCTCGGGAAGCCTTAAAAGGGCCCGTGCATGCCTCTCGGTAAGGCGGGCGGAGCTTATCCGTTCCTTAATACTGTCGCTGAGCTTTAGAAGCCTTAGCTTATTTGAAAGGCCTGACTGGGAAAGGCCAAGCCTTGCCGCCGCCTCGGACTGGGATATTCCGTATTCGGTTATCAGGCGGTTTATACCATCTGCCTCCTCGAAAACCGTAAGATTACTGCGTTGTAGATTTTCGAGTAAAGAATAAAGTGCGGCGGTTTCGTCATCGGTTTTATGTATAACGCAGGGCACACGGCGAAGCCCTGCCATGACAGCCGCCTTAAGCCGCCGTTCTCCAGCTATGAGTCGGTAGCCGTTCTCGGTTTTGCGTACAATAAGGGGCTGGATTATTCCGCTTGCCTTAATACTGTCGCTAAGACGTTTAAGCTCGTACTCGTCAAAGCTTTTCCTCGGCTGGTCGGGTGAGGCCGTTATTTCGGAGGGCTTTAGCATAATAAGTCTTTTATCCGAAAAGGTATACATAATATTCCTCCTTAAGGCTGACGATAGTCGAACCCGATTTTGAAGGGCGGATTTTCGCCATTTTAGGCAGGTTCGGATTATTCTTGCCACCCTACGCTTATCATTTTACATAGTTTTAAGGTTTTGTAAAGAAAAACACATCGGGCAAAATCGCCCTATTATAACAAAAACAGCCGCATTAAAGCGGCTGTTTTGATATATCAGAAGGCTTTCTCGGATATTTTGTCGGCGTTTGCGATATTTTTTTTGTAATTATAAAGGCACGGCTTTCATTTCCTGTTAAGGTTTCGCATATAATAGTAGGCTTTTCTCCCCCCAAAAGCCTTGCGGCGTTGGCGGCTGCTATTGCCTCCTCATTGGCGGAGGCACCCTTCATGGCAACAAAGCTGCCCCCCTTTTTTACAAGGGGCAGGCAATATTCCGCTAAAGCGGGCAATGCGGCTACCGCCCTTGCACAGGCAATATCGTACTTTTCACGGTGAAGGGAACTTTTGCCTGCGTCTTCGGCACGCATATGCACCGTTTCTACCCCGTCAAGTCCCGACTTTTCTATTACATCATTTAAAAAAACAAGTCTTTTATTAAGGCTGTCAAGAAGGGTCACCTTAATATCGGGGCGCATAATTTTAAGCACCATACCGGGAAAGCCCGCACCCGTACCCACATCAATAAGACTATCGCCCTTATTGAGCTTTATATGCTTTAAAAAGAGGATGCAGTCGTAAAAGTGCTTGTAAAGTACCTCCTCGGGGTCGGTTATGGCAGTAAGATTCATTTTCTCGTTCCATAAAAGCAGTAAATTACCGTATAGATTAAGCCGTTCTATTCTCTCGCTATTAAGCACGGCACCGAATTCGGCGCATTTAGGGGCGATTTTATTAAAGTTAAAATCAATCATTCGCTTCTCCTCCCGCTATATAGGCTTCGAGGCGGTAAATAGGTAGCCCAAGAGATGCAAACTTATGCTCATATTCGGTTTCAATATTACTTTCAAAGCCGCTGTTATGCAGGTCAAGGGATACATTTTTAAGGGCAAAGCCGCTACCCGTCATCGACTCTATCGAAAATTCAAAAAGCCGCATATTATCGGTTTTTTGGTGAATTTCCGCACCGCTACCCATCAACTCTTTGTAAATTTCAAGAAAACGGGGGTGGGTAAGACGGTGCGAGGCATACTTATTCTTCGGGAAAGGACAGCTAAAATTAAGAAAAATGCGATTGATGCTATGGGGTTTAATGTATTTGGGCAAATACTCCGCACTGCATTTTATAAACCGCACATTTTTAATTCCCGCTTCCTTTATTTTCTCGCAGGCGGAAACTATAACATTAGCGTCCTTTTCTACCGCAATAAAATTGATATCGGGATTACGGTGTGCAAATTCTACGGCAAAACCGCCCTTGCCGCAGCCTATTTCAAGCATATAGGGGGAGGAGCGGTCAAACCATTTATCAAAATCTATAAATTCCTTTTCCTCAGGTGCGGTATTAAAGTTTCTATCCTCAAGGTTGCTGATAAAAAGTATATCCGAAACCGCTTCGAGCCTTTCGTCAAGGTATTTCTTTTTCCTCATTCGCATAATTATCACCTTATTCAGAGCAGAAGCCTTCGTCGGTTGTGTCGCTTGCCCTGTGCGAGCGCACAAACCTGATATTTTTAGCCGAAAAATGTGAAAAAATAAAGACGGATATAAATATTCCAAAGCTTAAAACTGAGAAATTATCCACATTAGAGGTGTGAAGATAACCATTATCGGTTATGAGGTTTATGATAATATGCGGTATGCTCTGTGTGAAACAAAGTACTGTAGATACAAGCCCCGAAGCCATAAGCTTGCGGAAATTGCGCTCGGTATCAATGCCGTTATAAAGCTTAGCGAAGCTTAAGAAAAAGAGCAACATAACGCAAAGAGCAGACAAAATCAAAATATTATCGCTTATAAGCGCAAGGGAGGAAACAGCAGTAAAGGAGCAAAT
>CAJGCQ010000079.1 GCA_904501875.1 Clostridiaceae bacterium
AGAAGCATTTCGCCCTTTTCACTCATAGCGTTCTTTTTTGCAAGCCTTAAAAGGCAGTCAAAATAAGCCTTGTCGTCATAATTATTTATGCCGACGATAACATCATCAAGCGCCCGTTCGATAAGCTCACGCTTTTTTGTAAGCCTTGCGTCCCTTAAGACTAACTGCGCCGCAGAATTGCCTGTGCTTTCTATCAAAGCGGCTTTTTTATCTGCCTCGGCGGCAATTGCCTCTACCTGTTTTTCGGCTTCTTTAACCGCATTAGCGATTATCTCCTCAGCCTTTTCTTCGGCGGCGGAAATAATCCCCTTTGCAGTCTCCTTAGCCTCGGCAGTTATACCGGCAAGTATCTTTTCACTTGAGGTCATTTTTATCACCTTAGAGAAGAATTACGGTAAGGAAAGAAACGAGGAAGGCGAGCAGAGCGTAAATTTCAACAAGTGTTATGGATACGAGAGCCTTCGGAAAGGCACTGTCGTCCTTAGCAAAAAGCGAAATACCTGCTACTGCGGCTTTACCCTGAGAAATACCGGACATAAGTCCGCCGATAGCGATAGGAAGACAGGCGGCGAGAATCATTCCGCCCTCCCAAGTAGCAAGATCAGCAGAACCGCCGAAAACGCCGATTTTGGTAAGCACGATAAAGGAAACGATGAAGCCGTAAAGACCCTGTGTACCCGGGAGAAGCTCTAAAACCAGCATTTTGCCGAATTTTGAGGAATCCTCTGCGAGAACGCCCATACCCACCTCACAGGCCATTCCTACGCCCTTAGCAGAACCTATGCCTGCCAAAATTGTTGCCAATGCCGCACCTGCAAGTGCTAAAACTGTACCTAAAGTCATTTTAATTTTCCTCCTTAATATTTTCCACATTCAAATCGGTGTATTTTGATTTGAATGAAAAAGGTTTGAATTCTCTGCCTCCGCCCTCATAGAATTTTGAGAACAGCTCTACATACTGAAGTCTTAGTGTATGAACATATGCGCCCAAAACATTCAGTCCGAAGTTTATTGCGTGCCCCAGTGGGAAAACGATAATCAGCAGTAAAAATCCCCATATGCTTTTTCCGCCCATTGCACTTAGCATATTAAACACCGCACTCATTGCAGATGTTGTAAGTCCTAACGCCATAAGTCGGGAGAAGGAAAGCAAATCGCTTACATAGCTTGTGATATCGTAAAGCGAGGCTATACCGGAAAACAGCCGCATAATCGGGTTTTTCTTATCTCTACCTTGGGTTAGTATAAGACCTGCAACCGAGGCTAAAGCCAGCACAATACCGATATTTTTTATTATCGGAAGGGTTACAAAACCCAAAGCCATAACTGCGATACCCGTAAGGGTTGTGATCCAAAGCCCTGCATCAAAGAAGGCTCCCGCCTTGTCACCGTTTTTCATACAGGTTACAAACTTAGCGCAAAGTCCCGCAATAATTTCAACCAGGCCTAAAGACAAGCTTAATATCAAAAGGGTTACCGCATCACCGTTCATCGGGTCAATGAGTGCGGGCAAGGCCACCCTGTGACCGAAGAACCTTTCGCTTATAACCGCTATACTGTCTCCAAAGAAGCTGCCGTAAACCAGACCCCACAAAAAGGTGGATATCCCGCAGTACTGAAACAGTCGCATATTCTGCCGCATAGAGCGCGACAGCTTAAACTTTGCCAGCGCAATACTTGTTGCGATTATCATTATAAGACCGTAGCCTGCGTCCGAAAACATCATTCCGAAAAACAGGTAGTAGAAAAAGCCGGTTATCGGTGATGGGTCAATGTCCCGAGAACCGGGCAATGAGTACATCTTAACCAGTGTCTCGGCAGGTCTCGCAAAGGAGTTGTTTTGAAGGACTACGGGGGCTAACTCCTCGTTAGCGTCCTCAGCCTCAATTACAACGGTAAACTTCTTCTTTAGCTCCTTTTCAAGATAAGGAATATCACGCTCGGCAACATAGCCTTTAATAAGCACCGTATGGGTGGTTCTTGCTATTTCGCCCGCCGCACGAAAGTTTTCGGCTTTTGCCTTGCAATAATCAGCAAGGTTTTCAACCTCATAACGGCTTTCGGATATTTCCTTTATTCTTGCGAGATAATTTTCAATTTTCTCCCTGCAGTTATCCGCACGCTGTTCCTTAGAAGCAATCTTATCCCTCGGTAATTTCGAGGTGATCTGCGCAGGTCTTGCAAAGGAAAGGAACCTTAACACCGCCTCTGCCCGCTCCTGTTCTTCTTTAGGACAACAGGCAAAAATAAAGGTTATGTCCTTTCCCGTATTAATAACCTCTGTATAAAGGGAGATTTCAGAGTCTGATTCAGCTATTTTTTCGCCTAGGGTATCCGGCGTGTAAATTCCCGCTACCGTACCTATAAACGCCCGTGTTTTCGCCGTTCCCGAAAAGGAGAGCGGAACATCAAGAGGCTCCCAAGGGAGCATCTGCTCCCTTGTAGTGTTAAGGCGTACAATCTCCGCCTTAAGCTCAGCTATTTTGCGGTCACTCTCTATAACCTCGTTCGCAAGGGATAAAGCCTTTTCAATCTGCTCACGCTTTAAGTAAAACTCCTCGGTGGTAAGCTCCCTTGCAGAGCCGAAAAGCCCTGCTATTCCCTTTTTTTCGGGGAATCTTGAATTCAGTATCTTAACCGCATTTTCCGCAGCTTCGGCATTTCGCTCATAGGCATCTATCTTATCCGTTGTATCGGTCTTAAAATATCCCTCTTGCAAAGTAGAGGTTTCCTCGTCCGAAGCCGCCGTTTCAATATCAATAAGCGACATTTCCTGCAGTCTTTTCATAACTGCCGCCGCCTCGGTATCGGAAGCATAAATGTTTACAAGCTTACATTTAAGCTTAGCCAAACCTATCACCACACTTGCCTTTATTAATCAAAGTTTAATTAAACAAAATTTCTATCGCAGCGTCTGTAGCCCCGCCGATATTTTGCGTATACCCGTTATCAAGCTCGGCTTTAATTTCTTCCGCCTTCTTTAGGGCGTCCTGCTTTTTTGCTTCGGATTTAGCCTTTGCCGACTCAACCATTTTTTCGGCTTTTTCCTCAGCAGCCTTTAGTATGTGCGCCGATTCTTCTGCCGCCCGAAGCTTTGCATTATCGGATATTTCCGCCGCTTTTCTTTCTGCGTCCAAAATAATCCTTTCGGCGCCTCTTTCGGCTTCAAGGATTTCATCTGCCATTTTTCTTGCCAAACAAAACACCTCCGTGTTTTTATTAATAATTATTTTACTCCTTTTTTAAAAAAAAGTAAACCACTACTTTGTAAAAAAATCCAGTCAATTAAATAAATTTGTCTTAATTGGCATATTTTTTAAAAAAGACTTTTTTTTTGAGGGCATTTTTGGTATAATATATTTTCAGGATATAACATTTAACGGACGGAGAGAGTTATGAATATTACTGTTGACGGTCTAAACATAGAATATACCGAAAAAGGTGCTGGTATTCCCGTCTTGCTTCTGCACGGCTGGAACTCCTCCTTTGAGGTTTACGGCGGTATAATCTCGGCGCTTTGCGACCGTTGCCGGATGATAGCTGTGAACTTCCCCGGATGCGGCGGGTCGGACACTATGAAGGAGCCCTGGACTTTAGAGGATTACTGCGATTTTGTGCTTAAATTCATGAAGGCCGTGAATATCGATAACCCTATTATGATAGGTCACTCCCACGGAGGCAGGGTAATTCTTAAAATGGCGGCTACCGGTATGGTAAAGCCCCCTAAGATAGTTTTGCTCGATTCAGCAGGGCTGATACCTAAAAAAAGCGCAAAGCAAAAATTCAGGGCTAAAAGCTTTAAGGCAATAAAGCGAGTACTTACTCTGCCTGTTATAAAGAATCATTCCGAAGGCTTACTTGATAAAGCCCGTAAGCATTACGGCTCGGCGGACTATAACGCCGCTCCCGAGGTTTTAAGAAAAACAATGGTATCCCTCGTGAATACCGATTTAAGGGATATTATAAGCAATATTTCCTGCCCTACATTGCTTATTTGGGGCGAAAATGACACAGACACCCCCCTTGCCGACGCTGAAATTATTAAAAGCCTTATCCCCGATTCGGGGCTGTGCGTAATAAAGGGTGCAGGGCATTATTCCTTCTGCGAACAGCCATATCAGACGGCGGCTATTTTAAAAAGCTTTGTTAATTAGGAAGTGAACGAATTGAATTTGATTTTACTTATTTCTACTGTTATTGCCGCAGTTTCGGGATTATTTGCACTTGTAAGGCAGTACCAGATGCTCCAGCAAAATTCATATTTCCCCTCCCGCTATCTTCCTTGGGTGCGGGAAAGCTATGCTGTACCGCTAAGCTTAGAATTAATAGGCTTTGCCTTTGCTGCTTTGCTTGTTTCAGCAAAGCTTTATGCCTTAGTACTCACATATATCTGCTTGATTCTTGCAATAAGAATTGCCATGTCAGTAAGCACTCAGAAAAAATCAATTAAAAAACTTGTGTTTACAGGCCGAATTAAGCGGCTTTTTTCGGCGGCGGCAATACTGCTTGCTGTATTCATATTCCTTTATATATTAATAAAAAGACCGCTTGGTGAAATTTTTGTTCTGCTAACCCTTATTTTTTCCTTTATTTCCCCCCTTACAGCGCTCGTCTGCCGTTTAATTGCCGCACCTGTGGAAAAGCTCATTTCGCAATGGTATATTAATGATGCAAAGCGTATTTTAAAGGAGCATAGCGGTCTTACCGTAATAGGCGTTACGGGAAGCTACGGCAAAACCACTACAAAATTTATTTTAAGCCGCATTTTAAGCGAGAAATACAATGTTGTCGCCACCCCCCAAAGCTTTAACACGCCTATGGGTGTAGTCCGCACTATCCGTGAAAAAATTGAGCCTCAAACCCAAATTTTCATCTGTGAAATGGGGGCTAAAAATGTCGGCGATATTAAGGAAATATGCGATATTGTCCACCCCAAATACGGCATAATCACCTCGGTCGGCGAACAGCACCTTGAAACCTTTAAAACTGTAGACAATGTTTTTAAAACCAAGTTTGAGTTGGCAGATGAGGTCTTAAAAAACGGCGGCGAGGTATTTGTAAACGGCGATAGTGCGGAGCTCTTCAAGCGAGCAGATAAATCTCTGTACTCCCTTTACGGCACTGGGGATTTTGCCGCTAAAGCCAAAGATATTTCCTACGGCAGAAACGGCTCGGAATTTACCTTAATTTCGTGCGAAGCCGAAATTCCGCTTTCTTCACGGCTTTTGGGGCTCCACAGTATTATTAACATTA
>CAJGCQ010000080.1 GCA_904501875.1 Clostridiaceae bacterium
ATAACCTTGTTTTTCTTTGCGGGCGGGATTATTATAGCAAGGAACATTCCGTAAAGCCCTACTCCCAAGGCGCTTACAAGGCTTTGGGTCAGAATATTGCCCGTGATTACCCCGAATACTGTACCTAATGTCCAGCCGGGTATCGCCACGGTCATAGCGCCGTAGTTGTAAAAGGGGTTAAGCGTGCCTGTTACTGAAACCGAAATACCGAAAATCTCGTCGGTTACATCAAAGGCTACAAGTATTCTGTGAAGAATTGAAGTGTTCGGCGAAAGCTTTTGGCTTAACGCACAGGACATTAAAAGATACCTTGCGTTTACAATAAGCTCGGTAAGCGCTACTTCAAGGTATCCCGCTCCTGCCGCAATAAGGGTAAAGCCTGCATAACCGCCCGCCGAGGCGTTGGTAAGCCCGGTGGCAAGCCCTGCTTGAAAGGCGGTAAGCCCTGCCTTTTTTGCAACTATTCCAAGGGTGAACGCCACGGCAAAGTAGCCGAGAGCAATCGGTATGCCGTCACGCAGCCCCTTTTTATACCATTCCTTATTAATTGACATCAAAATCGCCGTTCCCGAAAAATAATTACTTACAGCCGCAAACGCAGCCTGCAACTTTATTATTTTACATAAATTTACCGCTTTAGTCAAGGGTTTTAGGGGAGCGTGTATTTTTTATTCCTTATTGTAAGATATGATTGAAAAACCTACAAGCTGTTACGGCATAGCTCAAGCTTTTAGTATTGACAAACAGCTGAAAAAACAATAAAATAAATATATATTTTAACTAATAAGCCAATGCGGCGGAACGGAGCCTTAAATGAATAAAACAGCCATTATGACCGATACCAACAGCGGCATCACACCTGAAGCCGCAAAGGAAAACGGAATATTGCTTTTAAAAATGCCTTTTATTCTTGACGGCAGGGAGTATACAGAGTACGGTGAAATGTCCTACGGCGAGTTTTTCGAGGCTTTAGAGTCGGGAGCGGAGGTTTCCACCTCACAACCGTCCCCCGCCGCACTTATGGACGCATGGGACGAGGCTTTGAAAAGCTATGATTCGGTTGTTTATTTTCCGATGTCAAGCGGACTCAGCGGAACCTGTGAAACCGCAAAAGCACTTGCTGCTGATTATGACGGCAGGGTTTTTGTTGTAGATAATAAGCGTATTTCCGTAACCCTTTACATCTCGGTTTTCAATGCGGTTAAGCTTGCGAATAATGGTGTCTCGGCTAAAGAAATTGCCGATATTTCCGAAAATGATGCGGCACAGCAGAGTATTTATGTCTCGGTAAACACCCTTGAATATCTAAAAAAGAGCGGCAGAGTTACTACTGCCGGTGCGGCGATAGGCACTTTGCTTGGCATAAAGCCGGTTTTGCAGATTCAGGGCGGAAAGCTTGATGCTTATAAAAAGGTGCGGGGAATGAAAGCTGCTACCGACGCTATGCTCGACGGCATAGAAAATGACCGCAAAACCCGTTTTAAAGGTGAAAAGGTGGAAATCCGTGCGGCATATTCGGGCGACCTTGAGGTCGGTAAGGAATGGCAGCATGCGGTTAAAGAGCGCTTCCCCGACCTTGAAATTGAACTTGACGCTCTGCCCCTAAGCATTTCCTGCCATGTGGGCGGGGGCGCACTGGGAATAGGAATTTCTACTATTATTTAATATAACCCAAAGTTTCCCTTGCCTAAAGGGAGGTGGCTCGACTTTGTCGAGACGGAGGGATATACAGTTTTATTTCTGAAGTCTTAAAAAACAGTCGGTTTGCTTTTTAAATGCAGATCGACTGCTTTTTTTAATTTGCAGGCGGGCTAATTTTTTACGCCAAATTCTAAAAAAGTATATTTTTCACCCTTGTTATCCGACATAATACGCACCCTTAAAGTCGTATAATAAAATGGTCAGGGGGCGGCGTGTTTGGTAGTTTATGCGGATATACTGGTGATACTTAATTTAATTGTGGATTATTTTTTGCTCTTGGCATCGGCGGCGGTATTGCGTGTAAAGCCATCGGTTTTCCGCCAGCTTGGTGGTGCGGCGGCAGGAGCGCTTTCCTCGCTTTACATATTTGCCCCCGATTTCGGTATTTTTATAGCTCTGCTTTTCAGGGCCGCTGTCTGTGCAGTTATGGTGCTATGCGCTTTCGGCTTTAGGGGCATAAGGCGGTTTTTAAGGGCGGCGGGGGTTTTATTTCTTGTGACCTGCGGCTTTGGCGGCATTATGACAGCGGTTTGGAGTCTTTTTAAGCCTGATGGAATGACGGTTGTAAACTCGGTGGTTTACTTTAATATTTCTCCTGCGGTGCTTATCGGGGTGTCGGTTATAACCTATCTGCTTTTTATGCTTTTGCGTGCAATATTTTCGAGAACCTTGGAGCTTGCAGAAAGGTGCGAGATTACCGTTACCGCAGAGGAAAAAAGCATAACTATGGACGCAATAGTTGATACAGGCAATTCAATTAAGGATTATATAAGCGGCTCCGAGGTTATAATAGCTGACGGTGAATTTGTTAAAGCCCTGTTGGGCTCCGATAACCCTGATACCGATGCAAACCTTGAAAAGCGTTACAGAATTTTGCCGCTGAGCACGGTTTCGGGCGGGGGAACCCTTGATGGCTTCAGGTGCGACAGCGCAGTTGTAAGTGACGGAAAGCGCACGGTCAAACTTGAAAAACCGATACTTGCGGTATCTAAAACACCCCTTAGAGACGATTATCAAGCAATAGTAAATCCCGAAATTTTTATTTGAGACAGGTTGGTAATAATGAAAGTCAAATCACTTATTTATGTTTTTTTAATTAAAATCGGGTTAGTAAAGCCGACATTTTACATAAAAGGGCCTGAAACCCTACCGCCGCCCCTTTCCGCCGAAGAGGAACAGAGGCTTTTAAGCGATGGGGACGAGGAAAGCCGAAACACGCTTATAGTGCATAATCTGCGGCTGGTGGTATATATAGCGAGGAAATTTGACTCAGCGGGGGTCAACATTGAGGACCTGATTTCTATAGGAACAATAGGACTTATAAAGGCGGTAAACACCTTTTGTACAGATAGAAACATTAAGCTTGCGACCTATGCATCAAGGTGTATTGAAAACGAAATTCTGATGTATCTGCGGAAAAATGCCAGCCGTAAAAACGAGGTTTCAATAGATGAGCCGCTTAATATAGACTGGGACGGCAATGAGCTGCTGCTCTCGGATGTTTTGGGGAGCGACGCTGATGATATCGGCAGAGGAATAGAGCAGGAAGATGAAAAATACTTGCTCCTGCGCCTTGTCGGCGGACTTCCGCCCAGAGAAAAACAGATAATGGAGATGCGGTTTGGTATGAACGGGTATCAGGAATATACCCAAAAGGAGGTGGCAGATACTTTGGGTATTTCCCAGTCCTATATTTCAAGACTTGAAAAAAGAATTATCGTTAAGCTTAAAAAACAGATTGAAAAGGCGGTTTAAAGCTGTTAAAATAATATCGGTGATTCTTTTGGATAATAAATACATTTTGATATATTTTATCGCAATAAGTCTTGTTTCCGTAATAGTATGTGTTGCGGATAAATTGCGTGCAATAAAAGGCAAATGGCGGGTAAAGGAAAGCACCCTATTTTTGCTTTCCGTCTTAGGCGGGAGCTTGGTTATGTATATTACAATGCTGACAATAAGACATAAGACCCTACATAAACGCTTTATGATAGGCATTCCGCTGATTATGATAATGCAGGCGGCGGCAGTTGTTTTATTATATTTTAAAAACTCCTTGCAATAAATCACTTTAAGTGTTAGAATATTGCCTTTTATTTCAAAATTCAACACAATTAAATAACCTTATAAGCGTAAAACACAAATCCCTTCCGTCACAAGGTGACGGAAGGGATTCTTCTTATGTTTTAAAAAGCTTATCGAAGCCTTTTGCCTGAGGCACTGTATTCATATTTTTTGTAATACTTTTTATTGTATTTTCTGTTTTTCCCGTAGGCATCATTTAATATAACACCTAAAATCTTACAATTACTTTTTTCAAGCTGGTGCTTTACATCCAAGCCTTCCTTTACCGTTACAACTCCCGGAGTCATTACTATAATCGAACCGTCGCATTGTGTTGAGATAACGGCTGAGTCGATTACACACCCGAGGGGAGGAGAATCTATTATAATATAATCGTAAATCTCTCTTGCGTCTTTTATTAGCTTGTTAAAGCGTTCGGTGCTTAAAAGCTCAACAGGGTTGGGCGGGAAATTGCCGCTGAAAATAACATCAAACAAAGGATTTTGCGTATTGTAAAGAACATCGCCAAGCTCTGCTTGCTCAGACAGAAATTCAGAAAGACCATAAAAGTTTTGTGAATTTATATTGCGGCGAAGCATTACTGATTTGCGCATATCCGCATCAATCAAAAGGGTTTTTCTATTTATATCTGCCATACTTTTGGCGATTTCGGCAGAGATTACACTTTTCCCCTCATTTTCTCTGGCGCTTGTAAGCACGATAACCTTAATATTTGAACCGCAAAACATAATATTCGTGCGCAGAGTTTTAAAGCTTTCCGTGGTTAAAAAGTCATTGGAGGAGCAGGTGTTGAAATTGACCTTTCCTGCGGATTTGCCTGAAAAAAAAGAGACGGCATCAGTATTACTTATCATTAAACTGCCTTTCCGACAATTTCTTGTCTATCTATCCGAATTTTAATGTAAAAAGTCACACAAATAATTTTATCACATATGAATTAACTATGCAAGAGTTTAATTTAAAAAAGATGAGAAGATGATTAAATTTTTATACTGACTTCTCCTGAGGAGAGAAGTGTTTCCTCACCATTTGGATATTTTACCCTAAGATGACAATTTTCGTCAATATCAAGGGCAAGGGCGGGAGATGAACCCGAAGATGATATGATATTAACCTGTTTGCCGAGAACTATACAGCGCTCACGGTAAGCTTTAAGATATTTTCGCTCGGAAATATCCTTGTAGTACTTAAAAAAGCTTTCAAGCACAGCCGCAGTAAGCTTACTGCGAAGTCGGTCATTTTGCTCCTTAAAGATTGCTCCTGCGATATCTTTAATTTCATCGGGGAAACCGCCCTTTGGCTCATAGGCATTAATACCTATTCCTATAACTGCGTAATCAAGAGTGCCGCTTTCTATGTTAAGTGAGGCTTCGGTAAGTATTCCGCAGATTTTTTTACCATCTATAAGCACATCATTAACCCATTTAATATCCGTTTTCCTGCCGCTTAA
>CAJGCQ010000081.1 GCA_904501875.1 Clostridiaceae bacterium
GCCTTAACCGAGCTTTGCAGAAAAACAAAAATCCGTCACTCCGTTGCACTTCATTCACAGGGCGAGGTTATCTACTGGTGTTACGGCGACTCCACTCCCCTGCGTGCCAAAAAAATGGCAGAAATAATGGCAACCGCCTCGGGGTATGCTCTTGATACGCCAATAGGAATTGCAGTTGGAGGCGGCTTTAAGGACTGGTTTATTTCGGAATTTAACCGCCCCGGTTTTACGGTTGAATTAGGTCTCGGGGAAAACCCGCTCCCCGCCTACTTGGCAGACGATATTTATAAAAAGGTTGAAAAAATGTTGATATTGAGTGCGGTTATGTAAAAACAAACTTTAGGGCAGATGCCAATTTGCATCTGCCCGTTTGCATAAATTATTCCGAAAGGTCCTCAACTATAAGGGTGCGGACGCCGTTTTCATCGGTAATAGCCTTTTTATCTTCCGGAGCGTTATCACGCACGGCGAAGAACTTTTCAGCAACCTGCGGGAAGAGTGCATAGCTTAATACATCTTCCTCGGACTTGCCTATTCCCTTGTCCCTCATTTCCTTAGCGTACTTGGTAAGCTCGGGCTCAAGCTGGTCGGCAGGACGGCAGGTAATAACCTTATCGTCGCCGATTGCCTTTTTGCGAACCTCTTCGTTTACGGGTGCCGGAAGTCTTCCGTACTCACCACGCAAAAGCGCTTTGGATTCCTTTGTAACCATCTTGTAGCGCTCGCCTGAAAGGACATTGAGCACCGCCTGAGTACCTACAATCTGCGAAGTAGGAGTTACAAGCGGAGGATAACCGAAATCTTCTCTTACCTTAGGTACTTCTGCAAGCACCTCGTAATACTTATCCTCGGCGTTCGCCTGCTTAAGCTGAGAAAGCAGGTTTGAAAGCATACCGCCGGGAACCTGATAAATAAGGGTCTTGGTATCAACATTGAGTACCTTGGGATCGAGTATTCCCTCTGCCTTCATCCTGTCGGCAACGGTACGGAAATGAGCGGCAACCTCGCTTAAAGCGGTAAGGTCAAGCCCTGTATCTCTTGGAGTATCCTGCAAGGTAGCAATGAGTGACTCGGTCGAGGGGTTTGCAGTACCGTTTGCAAAGGGCGAAAGCGCACAGTCAACAATGTCAACGCCCGCTTCTGCCGCCATAAGATAGGTCATATCTCCTGTACCTGTGGTGTTGTGGGTATGCAGGTGAATCGGAACAGAAACATTTTCCTTAAGCTTTTTAACAAGGGAGTAAGCATTGTAAGGAAGAAGCAGGTTTGCCATATCCTTAATGCAGATAACATCTGCTCCCATCTTTTCAAGGGTCTTGGCCAACTCAACAAAGTAATCCTCGTTATGAACGGGGCTTACTGTATAGCTCATTGCCGCCTCGCAGATGCCGCCGTATTTCTTACAGCTCTTCATCGCCTGCTCCATGTTGCGGGTATCGTTAAGTGCATCAAAAATACGGATTACATCAATGCCGTTTTCAATCGACTTCTTAACAAACATATCAACAACATCATCGGCGTAATGCTTGTAGCCTAAAATGTTCTGACCTCGCAAAAGCATTTGAAGCTTGGTGTTGGGCATATGTTTTTTAAGGGTGCGTAGTCTCTCCCAGGGGTCTTCGTTAAGAAAACGCATACAGGAATCAAAGGTAGCGCCGCCCCAGCACTCAAGGCTCCAGTAGCCTATTTTATCAAGCTTTTCAAGTGCGGGAAGCATATCTTCGAGCTTCATTCTGGTTGCCGCCTGTGACTGGTGAGCGTCACGCAGAATGGTATCGGTAACATATAATTTTTTGTTTTCCATTTAAGTTACACTCCTTAGGCTGACGAGAGTCAAACCCGTCACGCCTGACATTTGAATAATTTTGTTCGGACTTGTCTCATCTCTTGCAATACGCAGTATTTCAAAAACGAGTGCAAAGCTGGCGGGAAAAGTCGGACACCCAAACCGTAACGGGTTCGACTCTCGCTAGCCTAACTCAACAGCGAGATGAGCACGCCCGCCGCGATAGCAGAACCGATAACGCCCGCTACATTCGGACCCATTGCGTGCATAAGCAGGAAGTTTGAGGGGTTCTCCTTCTGACCTACAGACTGAGAAACACGTGCCGCCATGGGAACGGCGGAAACGCCCGCAGAACCGATAAGCGGATTCATCTTGTTCTTTGAGAAAAGGTTCATAAGCTTTGCAAAAAGCACGCCGCAAGCAGTAGCTACACCGAAAGCAACAACGCCCATTAAGATTATTTCAAGGGTCTGAAGCTTTAAGAAGGTTTGAGCGGTAGCTGTAGCACCTACAGATATTCCGAGGAATATTGTAACAATATTCATAAGCTCATTCTGTGCGGTTTTGCAAAGACGGTCAGCAACGCCCGATTCCTTCCAAAGATTTCCGAGCATAAGGCAACCCACAAGCGGAGTAGCCGACGGAACAAGTAAAGCCACAAATATAGTAACCGCAATCGGGAAAATGATTTTTTCCTTTTTAGATGGCTGTCTTAAGGGCTTCATAACTATCTGGCGTTCCTTTTTGGTGGTAAGGAGCTTCATAATCGGCGGCTGAATAACCGGAACAAGAGCCATATAAGAATATGCGGCAACGGCAATAGGTCCTAAAAGGCCCGGCTCCAAAATAGAGGTGGTGTAGATAGCGGTCGGACCGTCCGCACCGCCGATAATTCCGATAGAGGCTGCCGCCTTTTGTGAAAAGCCAAGAGCAATACAACCTGCAAAGGTGGCAAATATACCAATCTGTGCCGCCGCCCCCAAAAGCAAGGACTTAGGATTGGAAATAAGCGGGCCGAAATCTGTCATAGCGCCGATGCCTATAAATATAAGGCAGGGGTAAATGCAGGTCTTAACGCCGATATAGAGATAATCAAGCAGACCGCCGTTTGAAAGAATATAGCCGTAATCGTGGAAATGCTCCGAGCCATTGGTCATAAATTCCGTCCAAAGCTCGCCGTTATACATTCCCGCCCCCGGCAGGTTGGTAAGCAGCATACCGAAAGCTATACCAATAAGTAAAAGCGGCTCAAACTTCTTATGAATGGCAAGCCAGAGAAGAAATAGGGAAACAAGAATCATTACAAGGTTTCCCCAGGTTTCTTTAAAATTGCCGAACAGCTGGTAAAAACCTGTGGTCTCGGCAAATTGAAGTATTTTATCCATAATGCGATTCTCCTAACAGTTAACCGATTACGCAGAGAACAGCGCCTGTCTCAACGGCAGCACCCTTAGAAACATTTACCGAGGTGACTGTACCGTCGCAGGGAGACATAATCTCGTTTTCCATCTTCATAGCCTCGAGTACCATAAGTACATCGCCCTTCTTAACGGTAGCGCCGTTTGTAACATTTACCGAAAGAATGGTTCCGGGCATCGGGCTTGATACGGTTTCACCGCCTGCAGCAGGATTTGCAGCGGGTGCAGGTGCAGCGGCAGGAGCCGGAGCAGCAGGAGTAGCAGCAGGAGCAGCTGCCTTAACATCGGAAGCGTCAACCGCCTCAAGAGTGATTTCGTAAGCGGTACCATTTACAGTTACATTATACTTTTTCATTTTTAAAACACCTTTTCTTTAAATTTTTTTAAATGAATGAATTCTGATTGCAGAAATATCTGTCCCCATTTCCTCAGCAAGGGCGGCAGATACAGCCGCAATTATCTCCTGACGGTTTTCAATCGGCTTTTCAGCAGAGACGGGAGCGGCAGACGCCTCGACAGTTTTCGGCTTTCTTTCGGCAGCTCTGCAAATTGCACTCATAACAAGGCAAAGCAAAACTATACACAAAAGGCCTATAAAAACAGTCACTACGCCCATTCCGACGATGAAAATATTTGACACAAAAACGCACCTCCTCTAAGGCATTGAAAATAATTTTTGTTTACCGCAAAAATAGATTGTGATAAAAATAACAAATTTGCCCATTTACAATTATTATACATATAAAAGCAAGTAATTACAATAACAAAGATATAATTTTAGCATTTTTTTAACATTTATTTATATTTCTTAATTTTTTCTTAATATTATAAAGACTGTAACATTTTGTCTGCCTCACAATAAAATGTTATAGGACAATATATGCGGGAGACGACTATCCCCCGCCGTCTTGCAATAACAAAGAAGTCTTCGTGGCTTTTGAAGGGAGACAAATTTTATGGACAGAAGAATGTTCGATATGTCCGAGTTTTACAGAGTTAGCTCTGATATGCGATCTGAGCAGGTAAGAGACGAGCGTTCTTGCATGAACACCGAAACCGATGAGGAATGCACCGACCCGCTTACAATGGTATTTATTAATATGCAACCCCTTGACAGGGTTTATCCGCTTAGCCAGGCTTTCAATGAAGGAACCTTGTTCCCTAATCTTAACAAGCCTTTTTTGGGAGGTATGAGTAATGAACGATAAAGCAAAGCTGAAAAGACAGATATACGAGCTTGATTTCGCACTTCATGAGCTTGTGCTTTTTCTCGATTCCCACCCGACCAACCGCCGTGCTATGGAATTAATGGGCGAATACCGAGAAAAGCGTGCCAAACTAATTGCCGATTACGAAAAAAGATACGGTAAGTATATTGTAACTGTTAATGATGTTCCGATGTCGGGGAGATGGGAATGGCTCGACAGCCCCTGGCCTTGGGAAGCAGATTTTATGGAGGGATAAATTATGTGGCAATATGAAAAAAAGCTCCAGTATCCGGTAAAAATAAAAAATCCTAATCCAAAATACGCACAAATTATAATCACACAATACGGCGGCCCCGATGGCGAGCTTGGCGCCTCGATGCGTTATCTTACCCAGCGTTACAGCCAGCCCTACAACGAAGTCAAAGGGATTCTTACGGATATAGGCACCGAGGAGCTCGCTCATATGGAAATGATATGCGCAATGGTGCATCAGCTGACCCGAGACCTGACGCCAGAGCAGATAAAGGAAAGCGGCTTTGCCCCCTATTTTGTAGACCATACACTAGGTGTATACCCCGTAGCGGCGGCAGGTATTCCCTGGAGAGCTGAGTATATCGCCTCCAAGGGTGACGTTTTGGCAGACTTACACGAGGACTTGGCAGCAGAGCAAAAGGCAAGGGTTACCTACGATAACCTTATCCGACTTATTGACGATCCTGACATCCTCGATCCGTTAAAATTCCTGCGTCAGCGTGAAATCACCCACTATCA
>CAJGCQ010000082.1 GCA_904501875.1 Clostridiaceae bacterium
TATTTTTTAGAGGGAGTGTGTTAAAATAGAATTGCGGATTTTTTCTGGCAGGAATAATAAATGTGAAAGGACCAAAAAAGTGAAATTCTTTAAATCGGCTACAAACATCATCCTCATATGTATTATTTTTGTTCTTGTCGGTGCGCTTGTCTGTTCACTGTTAGTTATCAAAAAGAAGGATAACTACATAAAATCTGCAAAGGCTCAAATTTCGGAAAATGATAGTCTAATCGAAGATTCCGAGACGTTAATAGCTGAATACGAAAAGCAAATAGCTGAGAAGGACCAAGCGAATAGTGACATTGCTTCGCAGCTGGAGGCTGCTAAGAACGAAAAAAAGAAGCTTGAGGATGAAAATGCGGCACTTAAGAAGAAAATTGAAACCTTAAGCGCACAAAAGGCAGCTGATGCGGCGGCGGTATCGTCGCCGCAGTCCCCTGTGCCGAGCGGTGAAAAGGTCTGCTATCTGACATTTGACGACGGTCCATCCAAAAACACTCCGCTAATTCTTGATATACTCAAAAATTATAACGCAAAGGCAACCTTTTTTGTTATAAACTCTGCAGATATAGGCTATATTCAAAGAATTCACAATGAAGGTCATACGGTGGGTCTTCACACTGCGAGCCATAATTACGCACAATTATATTCAAGCACGGATGCTTATTTTAATGACCTACAGCTGCTTTCGGACAAGGTTGAAAGTATTATAGGTATAAGACCTACGGTTATGAGATTTCCGGGCGGAAGCAGTAATAAGGCAAGTGCGAAATACTGCGCAGGGATTATGTCTCAGCTTGTAACCCTCGTTCAGGAAAAGGGATACTCATATTTTGACTGGAATATTTCCTCGGGAGATGCTGACTCCACCACGCCGAGCTACACTTATATAAGAAATAATGTTCTTAACAACGCAAGAAACAAGAACTCCATATGCGTGCTTATGCACGACGCTGCGGCTAAAACCACAACGGTGCAGGCTCTGCCCGAAATAATAGAGGGGCTTACAAATATGGGCTATCGATTTGAGGCATTAACCCCCGAAGCCTACGGATACCACCACAAAAATCTTAATAATTGATATTTTAAAACGGCTGAACTGCAATTTGCATTTCAGCCGTTAATTTTATACCTTAAACTGATTGTATATTTCACCGTTTTCAAGGTTTTTCCAGCAAAACACACCCTTTTCGCTTATCATATAGCTGTGGGGACTGTCTTCCTTAGGAATGGAAACCGAGCCGCAGTTCATATAAATATAATCCTCGTGCTGAGTGCATTTAGGTATATGAGTGTGGCCGTTTAAAAGAATATCCCCATGAGAAAGCGGCGGAAGGTTATTTTCGTTATATATATGCCCATGGGTAGCGTAAATAATGCGTTCTCCTACAGGTATTACCCCGTAATCCGCAAGAACGGGAAAGCCAAGCACCATCTGGTCAACCTCGGTATCGCAGTTGCCCCGAACACAGAATATCTTACTTTTAAGGGGATTAAGTAAAGAAATTACGGTTTTAGGTGCATATTCTTGCGGTAAATCGTTGCGGGGCCCGTGATACAGAATATCACCGAGCAACAAAATTCTATCTGCTTTTTCGCTTTCAAAAGCTTCTATCAACTTTTTGCAGTAATAGGCAGAGCCGTGAATGTCCGATGCAATCATTAATTTCATATCGAACACCTATGCAAAAATCAAAAAATAAGCGAGCACGATTATACCAAGAACAATTCTGTACCGGCCAAATGCGGTAAAATCGTGTTTTCTGATATAGCTCATAAGGAACTTGATTACCAGAACAGAAACTATGAATGCAGTCACCATACCTACAAGCAATACCGCAAGCTCTGCAGAGGTGAAATTAAGACCAAACTTTAAAAGCTTAATAAAGCTTGCACCGAACATAACGGGAACTGCGAGATAAAAGCTAAATTCTGCCGCTGCAACTCGGGAAACACCGATTATAATAGCGCCTAAAATGGTCGAGCCGCTTCGTGAAGTACCAGGTATCAACGAAAGCGCCTGAAAAAGACCAATAATCAGGGCTGTCTTATAAGAAATATCCGAAATACTGTTGTATTTAGGGCTTGTTCCTCGATTACGGCGCTCAATAAATATAAAGAGCACGCCGTAAATAATAAGCATCGCTGAAACTACGATATAATTGTGAAAATACTTTTCAAACACATCATCAAGTGGAATACCGATTATCGCCGCAGGAAGCATTGCAACAATAACCTTGAACCACATATCCATTGTGTCCTTCTTGATTATTCCGCCGCCCTTTGTTATGTAGTTATAGCCCTTTGTCTTATCAAGTGTAAAAGGCCATAGCTTTTTCAAAAAAATTACCACAACCGCAAGTATTGCTCCGAGCTGAATTACAACATTGAACATTTCCTTAAAATCTTCGCCCATACCAAGCTTGATAAATTCATCGGCCAAAATAAGGTGGCCCGTACTACTTATCGGCAGCCATTCGGTAATTCCCTCTATAATACCTAAAAAAATTGATTTAAGAATTTCTAACATATCCATTCTCCAAAAAGCGCTAAGAAATTGCCGGCTTAATTGCCGAGAATTTCCTTATATAATTTAATATATGCGTTAGCCGAAGTTCCCCAGCTATTGTCGCAATTCATTGCCCGTTTCCTTAAAATATTCCAGCCGTCCTTATCGCTAAATCCGGCAAGCGCACGCCAAACAGCGTCTTGCATTTCGTGGGCGTTGTAGTTCTTAAAAGTAAATCCGTTACCCTCGCAGTCGCCGCTGTCGGAAATAGTATCGTTAAGACCGCCTGTCTCCCTTACAATCGGTATCGTACCGTAACGGAGAGCCACCATTTGGGCAAGTCCGCAAGGCTCGCTTTGGCTTGGCATTAGGAAAATATCCGCACCTGCATATATTCGGTGTGCAAGTTGAGGATTAAAACCAAGCTTCAGAGCAACCTTATCGGGGTACTTCTGTGCTATTTCGTGGAAGAAGGTTTCAAACTCCCACTCGCCCGAGCCTAAAACAACAAATTGCAGGTCGGCTCTAAGGAGTTCTTCAAAAACCCGCTTTACAAGGTCAAATCCCTTATGCTTTACAAGGCGTGTCACCATTCCGATAACAGGCACCTGCGGTTTTTCGGGCAGACCCATTTCATTCTGCAACATTTTTTTATTATACGACTTGTCTTTTAAAGTGTCAACATTGAAATTTTTATAGATAAGCGGGTCGGTTTCAGGATTATATACCTCGTAATCAATACCGTTTACAATGCCCGTAAGCTTGTATGTAAACTGTTTTAGGATATTGTCCAGTCCGTGAGAATAATAAGGCTGTAAAATTTCATTAGCATATGTGGGAGATACGGTTGTCACTTTATCAGCACACTGAATACCACCCTTCATAAAGTTTACACAGCCGTCATACTCAATAATGCTCTGGCTTTCGTACGGTATACCAAGCACATCACCGTTAAGGTCAAGCCCGTATTTGCCCTGATATTGAATGTTATGAATAGTAAATACCGTCTTAATATCACGGTATGTGTCTGTGCCTCGGTACATAGTGTTAAGGTAAACGGGAACAAGTGCGCTCTGCCAATCGTTGCAGTGAATAATATCGGGAGTAAAGCCGATATGCGGAATTATATCCAGCACCGCACGGGAGAAAAAGGCATAGCGCTCGGCATCGTCATAATAGCCGTAAAGTCCGTCACGGCCGAAATAATACTGATTATCGATAAAGTAGTATATCATTCCGTCGATATGGGCTTCAAATATACCGCAGTACTGGCGTCTCCACGCAACCGATACGGTAATGCTTTTAACAAAGGTCATTTTTTCCCGCATTTCTGCGCTTATGCAATTGTAAAGGGGCATAACCACCCTGCAACCCACAAACCTGCGGCGCAGAGCCTTAGGCAAAGCGCCCGCAACATCGGCAAGTCCCCCTGTCATTGCAAAGGGTAAAACCTCACTTGAGACAAATAATACTTTCATTGTGCTGTTTCCTTTCTAAACTACCTGATTCTTTTTGACAAATACGCATTTTTCAGGCGTTCCCTTCAAAATCATATTATCCCCTATAGCAGCGTTTTTATCAGCTATAACATTCTTTATATCCGCCGCTGTTCCGACAGCGGTTTCCTGCATTAAAATACAGTTTTCAACTACCGCATCCTTTTCGACAGTAACGCCGCGGAAAAGAATACTGTTTTTAACCGTACCGTTTATAACACAACCGTCGGCTATAATGCTGTTTTTAACATTTGCCTTTGTGCCGTAGCGTGTCGGCATATCGTCACGGGTCTTTGTAAATACGGGACGGCCCCTGCCGAATAGCTGACGGCGTACATTTGTGTCAAGCAGTGCCATACTGGCCTTATAGTAAGCGTCGGTACCGTTAAGCACTGCGAAAAACTCATTATGACGGAAGCCGTAAATCCTTAACTTGTCGGTCATATGTGCAATTACATCAGCAGTAAAGCTTACCTGACCTTCAGAATACGCTTCCTCAACAAGGCTCATCAAAAGCTTGCGTGAAAGAATAATACTTCCTGCAAAATAATCGGCATCCTCGTCTGCCTTAGGCTCGAAACCAATGCTTTCTATTCTGTCATCGCCGTTCATTTTAAAAAGCATTAAATCCGCATTATTTACAGGCGGTTTCCCATTGTGGTATACAAGGGTAATATCGGCCTTTTTCTCAATGTGGCTCTTAAGGGCCGCACTGAAATTGATATTCGCAATTGTATCCGCATTGCAAAGCACTATATACTCCGCATTACAGCGGTCTATGTAATCAATAGCACCATGCAGAGCATCAACCGTGCCGTTATAGCGCTTTGTGCCGCTTGTAACATATGGCGGCAAGAGATAAAGTCCGCCGTTTTTACGGTCAAGATCCCAGTAAACGCCGTTGCCTACATGGTCCATAAGCGAGCGGTAATTTTCCTTTGTGATTATACCAACACTCGAAACGCCCGCATTTACAAGATTTGAAAGCGGAAAATCGATAAGGCGGTATCTTGCTCCAAAGGGTACTGAGGCCATAGACCTCTTGGAGGTAAGTCTTTTAAGCAGAGTATCGTTAATATTAGCAAATATAATTCCCGCAACTGCAGAAGTTCTCATATTTTCTCCTCCTCACAGACATTTTCGGTTATCATTTTCTTAGCTCCGACAA
>CAJGCQ010000083.1 GCA_904501875.1 Clostridiaceae bacterium
ATTCCTTCGCCTACGGCAATTCCCCATTCTCCAAGGAAATCGTAAAAATTCGTAAGATACGGCGCTGATGCGTCGGCAAAGAAGATAAGTCCCTTACCAAGCTTTCCGTCATTATCGAGGAATTCTGAGAGAGCCTCAAGCTCAGAGCCTAAAAAGTCGGTGGTGGGTGCCGGTATAATAACCGCATCGTACTCTTTTGAAATACTGCCTATCATACTGTCGGAAATCACGGTGATTTCGTAATTATTATCCTTTAAGAGCGTCTGATAAGCGGATGTGTAATCCTGCTTTGAATGGCCTGTTAAAAGCGCTACATTTTTAATTTTATCGCTTGTGACATAAGCAATCGCACTTGTAACCGCCGTCTCAATGTTATTCCCTGCTACGGTATTAGTGGTATAGCCGTAAGAAGCATAGGTGGTATCCTCATTAAGCTCATATATATCTTCAAATCCAACTATCTTATAACGCTCGTCTTCGGTGCAGGATACTATAATGTCACCGTAAGTGAGACTTTCATTGGAATATTTCGAGGAAATCTCGGTAAATTCCGAGTCCTGAGTATCAACATAACGAAGGGTTATCTTGTTATTATATGCGGAATATTTATCAAGCAGAGTAACGGTCTGCTTGTAGTAATCGGTTGCATCCTCAGAGACGCTGTAAAGCTTTTCAGCATAATAATTCATATAACCGCCCACATAATCATCAGGCGTAGCGCATACAGTTATCTCAATCTCTGTTTTAAGGCCTTTTATATAATCAATGTTTTCCTCGCTCATAGAGTTTTCTTTCTGTGCGCTCATATCAAACTCTAATACAAAACGATTGGAAAGTGCCCCTACAAGGACATTAAACAGTATGATTCCTGCCAAGACCGCCGCTGTTATAGCGATAGAAAAGCTTCCCTTGCGCAAAAGCGCCTGATTTTTAAGCTTTTTTGCTTTCTTTTCCTTTTTGGCTTTTCTGTCCTTTTTGAAAGTCGTATCGGCAGTCTTGTTTTCAACTGCATCAACATTCTCCTCTGTTTCGGGTGTCAAATTCTTATTTTCTTCCATTTTGCTTTCCCTCCTTATGCCCATCTTCTCTTATCAAGCGAACGCACGCACAGGAAAAGGAAGGCGGCGCTGATGCTTACGAAATAAACTACATCTGATACCGAAAATACATTTGCTCCAAAGTTGTCAAATACGTTAATAAATGCAGCTTTTTCAAGAATATTAGCGAGCCATGTTACATTTACCATACCGGCAAAGCTTGACATATAGAGCACAAGAATATTGATTACTAAGGTCAAAATCGCCGAAACCACCGAGCTTTCGGTAAGAGATGATATAAACATACCGATGGAGATAAGAGCGCTTCCCAAAAGGAGTATGCCGAGCAGAGCATAAATATACGACATTATGTTTACGCTGACATAGGACAGCACAATTATTTCAAATATAACCGTCGGAGCGAAGGCTACTGCCAAAAGCGCCAGTGCCGCAAAAAACTTACCCATTACAATAGCAGTAAGGCTTACGGGGGCTGTAAGCAAAGCCTGATCAACCTTCTGACGCCTGTCCTCGCTCATAAGGCGCATTGTAATAACCGGCATTGTAAACACTATTACAGTTGCCATAGCCATTATAACCTCGGACACTTCGGGACTTCCAAAGGTGTAAATCATTGAAAAATATAGTCCTAAAAAGAAATAGCATACCGCTAAAACAATAAATCCTATCGGCGTGGAAAAATAGGACCGAAATTCTCTTTTAAATACCGCGCACATTATTTCTCCTCCTCAGTGCTGTTTTCCGTCTTAACAGTAACGGTGTCTCCGTCCGTAATTTCAATATTAACTTTTTCCGATTGTGGGGTCTCAGCTACGCCTAAAAGACGCCTTGCCTCATCATTATCCGTAGCCTCTGTAAGGCGCAGGAAAATCTGCTCCAAGGACACCTTATTGCTTGTAAGAGACAAAAGGGTTCTGCCCCTTGCGGCCACACGCTTAAAGACCTCACCGCGAATATCCGCTCCCGCCTCGGGTTCAATAAGGAAGTCGAAGGAGTTGTCCTCCTTGCGACCAAGAGAGGTTACGGACTTCACGCCCTTTACTGTTTTAAGCGCATCAAGCATATCCTGTTCCGCACAAACAATTCTTGCAACAAGCGAATGGTCTTGCGAGAGCTTGTTTGAAAGATTATCGGGAGTATCATCTGCAATAATCTGGCCGTGATTGATAATGATTACACGCTTGCAGACCGCCTGAATTTCCGAAAGTATATGGGAAGAAAGAATTATTGTGTGATTTTTACCGAGTCGTGCTATAAGATTTCGTATCTCTATAATCTGCTTCGGGTCAAGACCTACCGTCGGCTCGTCCAAAATAAGTACATCGGGGTTTCCGATAAGCGCCTGCGCAAAGCCAACCCTCTGCCTGTAGCCCTTTGAAAGATTCTTAATAAGACGGTTTTGAACGTCCTCAATTTTAACCAGCCTTATAATCTCGTCAATATGGGGCTTCTTTGGGAACTTCACCTTTTTAAGGTCATATATGAAATTAAGATATTCCCTTACCTTCATATCAATATAAAGCGGCGGTATTTCGGGTAGATAGCCAATACGGCGTTTCGCATCCTCGGGATATTCCGTAATATCGTATCCGTCGATGGCAACCTTGCCCTGTGTGAGGGAAAGATACCCTGTAAGGATATTCATAATTGTAGATTTACCTGCGCCATTGGGTCCTAAGAAACCGATAACCTCACCCTTTTCGATGTTAAAGCTGACATCCTTAACAGCAAGGTGAGTACCGTACCGTTTGCTGAGTCCGGTGACTTCAATCATTTGTATTCCTCCAAGAAAAATTTTCACTGTCTGTCGGGCGCAAAACGCCCCAAGCATTATATATAATATCAAACAAATTTCCGAAAAAATTTAACAAACTGTGAATATTTTAATTATAGCGTACAAAACGCATCATAGCAAGAAGAAATTTATGCACGGATATCAAGAATATTAAATATCATAATTGCAATTAAATTAATTGTATGCTACAATTAAAACAAAAAACTTTATGGGGGCATAAATATGAACGATAATATCACCCTGGTTGTTATGGCGGCGGGAATGGGCAGCCGTTTCGGCGGGCTTAAGCAGATTGAGCCAATCGGTAAAAACGGGGAAATACTCCTCGACTACTCTGTCTATGACGCTGTAAAAGCAGGATTTAATAAGGTGGTTTTTGTAATAAAGCACGCCATTGAATCCGATTTTAAAGCAGTTGTCGGCAAGCGGATTGAAAAAATGGTAAAGACAGAATATGTTTTTCAGGAAACCGACGCTCTGCCCGAGGGTTTCGTTTGCCCCTCTGACAGGGTCAAGCCCTGGGGAACCGCCCACGCAGTGCTTTGCTGTAAGGATGTTGTAAAAGAACCCTTCGCCGTTATAAATGCGGACGATTATTACGGCAAATCCGCATTTATTAAAACCGCAGAATTTCTCAAAGCCAACAACAATGACTACTGTATGACAGGTTTCCGTCTTGTCAACACATTAACCGAAAACGGCTATGTTTCAAGGGGTGTGTGCGAGATTGAAAAGGGTGAGCTTAAGTCGGTTACCGAGCGCACAAAGATTATGGATTGCAAATATACCGAAGACGACGGCGAAAGCTGGATATCTCTCTTGCCTGAAACTGTGGTTTCAATGAATCTTTGGGGCTTTATGCCTGATTTGTTCGGCTATGCCGAAAAAGGATTTAAGGAGTTCCTTAATAACAACAGCAACACTCCGAAATCCGAATACTATCTTCCCTCGGTAGTTTCCTCCCTTATTGCCTCGGGCGAAAAAAAGGTTAAGGTGCTTATAGCAGAGGATAAATGGTACGGGGTTACATATAAGGAGGATAAGCAAATGGTCTGCGATGCCATCAATAAAATGGCAGAGGCGGGGCTTTATAAAGGTCTTTAAATGATTATTTTTAACGCAAAAATAGGCGAAAGCTTAAAATCTGTCACAATAGAGAACGGGAAAATTGCAGATATAACCGATAATGTAAAAAACGGCGATATAGACGCAGGCGGAAACAGGCTTATTCCCGGACTTATAGATGTACACACCCACGGCTGTGTAGGTCTTGATACTATGGACGCAAATTTTGAGCCCATGTGCTGTTTTTATGCCGAGCAAGGTACAACCTCATTTTTACCCACTACAATGACTATGGGTTATGATTCACTCGAAAGGGTGACGAATGCCGAAACCAACTTTAAGGGTGCTAATATATTAGGCTTTCATTTTGAGGGACCTTACATTTCCCCTAAGCACAAGGGTGCTCAGAATGAAAAATATATTAAAAAACCCTCTATAGCGGATTTTAAGCGTTTCAAAAATGTCAAAATGATAACTGTTGCCCCCGAAATCTACGGCTCTATGGAGTTTATAAGGGCAGTAACGCCTGACTGCGTTGTATCACTTGGGCATACCGACTGTGACTATGAAACCGCACTCTGCGCCATAGAAAACGGCGCAAACTGTCTTACCCATACATTCAACGCTATGCCTCCCCTGCACCACCGAAACCCCGGACCTATAGGTGCGGCATTTGAAAAGCATATTTACGCCCAGCTCATCTGCGACGGCTTTCATATTTCAAAATCTGTAGTGCTCGCCACCTATAAAATGTTCGGTGCCGACCGTATGACCCTAATCAGCGACAGTATACGCTGTGCAGGACTCCCTGACGGCGAGTATGAATCGGGCGGATTAAAGGTCTTTTTAAAGGACGGTGCGGCAAGACTTGCTGACGGCACTATTGCAGGCAGCAGAGCAACTTTACTTGATTGTGTTAAAACTGCCGTAAAATTCGGTATTCAGTTTGAGGATGCAGTGAAAATGGCAAGCGAAACCCCTGCAAAGATGCTGGGTATCAAAAAGGGCCGTATTGCTAAGGGCTACGATGCTGATTTA
>CAJGCQ010000084.1 GCA_904501875.1 Clostridiaceae bacterium
CGGTTCTTTCACCTATTTCTGTCCGCACAGAAAGGGGATGCTTGCGCTGCTTGAACTCAAACAGGGTTGCAATTACAACTTAAAGCGTAGTATAACCGACAGTAGGGGGAAGGGTGCTTAAGCTCCTCTCCTACATTAAAAAATTATATTGGATAAATCGTCTGACATTCGGATATGATTATTTCCCGCATTTCAGGGCAAGCTAAATGTGTTAAAACCGAAAGCAGGAGTGAGAATATGGCGGGACAGATTGCGGATTACAAGGATACGACCCTTTCAAAAAATCTGGAAGATAATATACGCCTTTTCAAGGAAATATTTAAAAAGGACGCCGTGCTGAGACTAAGGCGGGTAAGCGTTAGGAATGCCTGCAGTTACGACTGCGCCCTTTTTTATATGGATGGAATGATAAATGCCGAGCTTTTAAACGAATCGGTCATTCGCCCTCTTGTTACAAGTACTGCAGAGAGAAAAGAAGACTCCCTTGTGGGCTTTATCTCAAAGCAGGTGCTTTTTGCGGGGGAAACAACCCTTTATGATAAAGTGGGGGATATGCTCCGCTCGGTTCTTTACGGAGATACCCTTTTGCTGGTTGAGGGGTGCAGTCAGGCGATTACAATAAACACCAAGGGCTGGCGCACAAGGGGAATAAGCGAGCCGGATGACGAGCGGGTTTTGCAGGGCCCCCGTGAGGGCTTTGACGAGGCGGCGCTTTTAAACCTTGCTATGATACGGCGAAAGCTTTTAACCCCCGACCTTTGCACCGAGGCTTTAAAGATAGGCAGACGAAGCGACACTTTGGTTTTCATATGTTACCTTGACTCCCTTGTGGATAAAACAACCCTTCAGGCGGTCAAAAAGCGGATAGAGTCGCTTGATATGGACGGGATACTCGACTCCAACTACATCGCCGAGCAGATAAGAGACCACCCCCGTTCGATTTTTAAGACCAGCGGCTCCACCGAACGCCCCGATATTGCGGCGGCAAGACTGCTTGAGGGCAGAATCGCCCTTGTGGTGGACGGAACACCCGTGGTTATGACAGTATCTTACCTCTTTTCGGAAAATTTCCAGTCGGATGAGGACTACTATTTAAACTATGCCGTATCGACGGTGGGGCGGTTGCTTCGTTTTATCTGCTTTTTTCTGTCTATCAGTATACCTGCGGTATTTATAGCTTCCACTGCCTACCATAAGGAGCTGCTGCCAACCTCTCTTGCCCTTAGCGTGACTCAGCTTAGAGGCGGTGTGCCCTTTTCGGCGTTGTGGGAGTGCATACTGCTTATTTTCGTCTTTGAAATACTAAAGGAAACAGGGGTACGTATGCCCCAGAGTCTCGGTCACGCATTAAGTATTGTGGGCGGTCTTGTAGTGGGGCAGGCGGCGGTAGAGGCACGGATTGTAAGTGCACCGATGCTTATTGTTGTGGCGCTTTCGGGCATTTCAGGACTCATGGTGCCCCGTCTTAAGGGAGCGGTTTTTTATCTTAGAATCATATATCTGATATTAAGTGCGGTTTTGGGGCTTTACGGCTATATTTTAGGTCTGACCCTTACGGTTATCCACATACTTGATTTAAGCAGTTTTGGTACAAGCAGTACCGTTTCCCTTGACCGAGCAAGCCTTCAAAGCCTTAAGGACAGCATTTGGCGAGCCCCTTGGGAGAAGATGCGCACCCGCCCCTTTTTTAACCGAAATATTATCCGTGCAAAGGTGAATAAGAGGAAATGAAAAGGTTGATAATATCTGTTTTGACGGCTTTGCTGTGCGTTATGCTTGTGGGTTGCAGTACTCCTGTCAGCACGCAAAATGACCTCCGTTTTATGGTGACGGCGCTGGGATTTTCGGGTGATGATAATATAACCCTTGCCGCCGAGCTTGTGACGGTAAACTCCGAATCGGCTGAGAGTGAGCCACACACACAGGTGCTTACCTACACCGCAAATAGTATAAACGAGGCATTGAACGGAATCTTAAACTCCCTTTCAAGACCGATGCTGCTTGAGCATTGCGGGGTTATTGTAATAGATACCGCCCTTAGTGCAGAAAGATTCGCCGAAATTTGTGACTACTGCTTTAAGGAAAACCGAATAACCCTATCGGTCTATATGATAGCGTCTGAAAATCCTAAAACCTTGCTTGACGGCGAGCCCCTTTACTCATCAGCAGTGGGGTATGATATTATGGGCATTATAGGGCAGAAGGGCGAGACCGAAAAAATGAATTTCGGTAACCGTTATTTTGAAATTGAGAGCGGGCGTGAAAAGGGCGAGGCGGTGTTTTCTTTGCCGTATTTCCGTAGGGGAGAGGACGGGGTGAGGCTTTCCGGAACAGCATTTTTTGAAAATGATAAATTTACGCATATGTCGGAGGAAACAAAATGACTGCAAAGCCTACCTACAATAAGCATCTTGCAAGCCTTTGGGCAATCTTTATTTTGGGAGATGCGGTTATCGTTTTGCCCACCTCAAATTCGGGGGATTATTCGCTTTTAGGCTTTTTTATCGGGGCGTTGGCGGCGATATTGCTGTATTTTGTTTCCTTGCCTGTTACAAACCGTTTTATCGGAAAATCACTTTTGCTTGTTTCGGCGGGGGTGTACGCATTTTACAATGCGGGAAAAGCCTTTATAAGATACACCAATTTTGTGGATAAAATACTCCTTACTGAAGCCTCAAGATTTTTAATAGCCGCCCTGTTCATAATAGCCGCAGTTTACTTGGCTACAAGACGACAGGAGGTTATTTTAAAGCTGTCATTAATATCGGTTGTCATAGCCGTTATAGCAATACTTCTGTTTTTTATGCTGTCTTTCAAGGATTTCAAGGCGGAAAATATTGCCCTTCAAAATTCCCCGAATTTTAGCGGAATAATAAAAAGCGCAAAGCCTTATTTTATAAATATCTCGCTGCCAGCCCTTTTAATTCCCGTATACAGCAGGCTTTTTGTAGAGGGGAAGCGCATTTGCGCCCCCTTTGCAGGGCTTACGGCAGGACTTGCGCTTGAACTTATCGGCCTGCTTGAAACCCTTTTACTTTTCGGCGCTCCGCTTGCCAAAAAGCTCTCTTTTCCGCTTGCTTCAGCAGTAAGCACCGTAACCGTAGGTCAGCTTTTCACCCGAATGGACGGGATAGTATACTGCCTCTTTTTTATACTGGCGCTTATTAAAACCGCAGTTTGTATGAAGCTTGCTTTTGTTGCATTAAGTAGGGGAAAGCCCGGAATTGTCCCGCAAAAACAAATTTAGCGTAGAAATCAAATTCTCTTAACACTATTTTTGCCTTTTTTCACTTTACCCCTTGAAAACCGTGTAAAATATGGTAAAATTATAATATGAATTAAAAAATGGCAAGGAGTAATTTATAATGGCAAAAGAAGTTTTAGTTGAAATATCGGCCCGTCATGTCCATGTAACCGACGAGGCGCTTGAAATCCTTTTCGGCAAGGGTCACGCCCTTACCCCTAAAAAAGACCTTTCACAGCCCGGTCAGTACGCCTGCGAGGAAAAGGTTACCGTTGTAGGTCCTAAGTCGGAGCTTAAGGCTTCCATTTTAGGCCCCACTCGCCCCGAAACACAGGTTGAGCTTTCTATGACCGACGCACGCACCATAGGTGTTAAGCCCCCCGTAAGAGAATCGGGAGATGTTGCGGGCTCTGCTCCTTGCAAGCTTGTAGGCCCTGCGGGCGAAATCGAGCTTACCGAGGGTGTTATCGTGGCAAAGCGCCATGTACATATGACCCCCGAGGACGCTGAGAAGTACGGCATTACAGATAAGCAGGTTATAAAGGTTAAAATCCCCACCGAGGGCAGAGCGCTTGTATTTGACGATGTTGTAGCCAGAGTAAGTCCTAAGTATAAGCTTGCAATGCATATCGATACGGACGAGGCTAACGCCGCCGCCGTTCCGGGCAGCTGTATCGGTGAAATTCTTGACTGATAAAAAGCCTTTAGGACTATATCTTCATATCCCGTTCTGTCAAAAAAAGTGTGCTTATTGCGACTTTTATTCGGCGTTTGCGGGGGAAGAAATGCTCGATAAATATTCCGAGGGTCTTATTTCGCAAATAAAAAATTGGGGCGGCAGACTTTGCCGCCCTTTAGTGGATACGGTCTATTTCGGCGGGGGGACACCCTCTCTTTTAGGGGAGCGGATTATACCTATAATCGGGGCATTAAGAGAGAATTTCCGTGTTGCTGAAGATGCAGAAATAACCCTTGAAATAAACCCCTCGGGGGATAGCGAAAAGGTCCTTTTGGCCGCTAAAAAAGCGGGGGTAAATCGCCTTTCTGTCGGTGCACAGAGCGGGGATAATGAAATGCTTTCCATTTTAGGCCGCACCCACTCAGCACAGGATACCCTTAACACAGTAAAAGCCGCCCGTAAAATGGGATTCCGCAATATTTCGCTTGATTTGATGATAGGTCTGCCGGGCTCCGATTTAACCGTACTTAAAGCCGACCTTGACTTTATCCTTTCGGCTGAACCTAACCATATTTCCGCCTATATTTTAAAGCTTGAGGAAAACACCCAGTTTTACAAAAGTCGAGATACCCTCAATTTACCCGATGAAGACCAAACCGCCGAGCAATATTTATTTATGTGCCGTTATTTAGAGGAAAGGGGCTTTTCTCATTACGAGATTTCAAATTTCGCAAAGGAAGACAAAGAGGGTAAGCACAACCTTAAATACTGGCGTTGTGAGGAATATTTGGGAATAGGCCCGTCGGCACATTCTTTTTTAACGGGCGAGAGATTTTACTACCCAAGGGACAGCCGAGCCTTTTTAAGGGGCGAGCCACCTA
>CAJGCQ010000085.1 GCA_904501875.1 Clostridiaceae bacterium
GATTATACTGCGGCGCTTTCTTCGGGCAATTTTCAGCTGTATTTAGGCGAGGTTGCTTTAACACCTGATATGGACCTATCAAGCCTTGTTACCGAGGGTGGCAGTGCCGCCTACGGTGTTAAAAATCAAACGAATCATAATGGTGAGCATTCGACCAACGCAGCCGCAGAAGATACCGAAAGCCCTCAAGATAACGAGGAGATTGCAACCGCCGCTCAGCTTATAGAGGGACTTTATAATGGTCAAAACACCATCTCGGATGTTGCCTCGGTACTGCAGACCGAAATGCCCTTTATCCCTATATGCTACAGAACGGGCGTGCTTTTTTACAATGACCATATCGAAAATGTAAATAATTCCTCTGTGAGCGATATTTATTTTTCGATTGAATCATATAATTTCAATAATTAATAGGAGGATATATTATGATAGCTTATGAAACAAGATTTGGCACAATCAATATTTCGCAAACTTATCTTTCAAAGCTCATAGGACACGAGGTTACTTCCTGCTTCGGTGTTGTGGGTATGGTGCCCAGCGGCAGTAAGCAGAGGCTTTTCAGCAAGTTCTCAAGGGCGGAGCATCCTGATATGGGAATTTGCGTCACAGGTGACTCGGATACGATTTCGGTTGAGCTTCATATTGTAGTTACTTACGGAATGAATATTAACGCAATCGCCGCCAGTATTACAGAAAAGGTAAAATACGTTGTACAGGAAACGGCGGGTATTACCGTTAATAAGGTCACCATTAAAATAGATGGAATGAAGGAATAATTTGTGACAGGCTGAAATTCCTGAAATATATCTGGATTTTTTGGCTTTGCTTACTGTGAGGAGTGTTTAATTTGTTTAATGGCGATACTTTACGCGACGCTATGATTTCCGCCGCAAATAATCTTACAAACAACCGCAAGCAAATCGATGATTTGAATGTTTTTCCCGTACCTGACGGGGATACGGGTACTAATATGTCTATGACCCTTGCTAATTCCGCAAGGGAACTTGAAAAGCTGAGCGGAGAAACCGCAGGAAAGGTTGCAAAGACCAACGCTTCTGCGCTGCTTAGAGGAGCAAGGGGCAATTCGGGAGTTATTACCTCTCTGCTTTTCAGGGGCTTTTCTAAGGGAATCGGTGAGGATGAATTTGTCACAGCCGAAAATATCGCTGCTGCCTTTGAGCTTGGGGTAGAGGCGGCATACAAGGCGGTTATGAAACCCACCGAGGGAACTATACTTACTGTAGCCAGAGTCGCTTCCGAGCACGCAAAAGCGGCACTTGAGGACGGAAAGGACGCTTTAGGCGTTTTTGACGCTGCTATTGAGGGTGCAAAAATAGCTCTTGAGCAGACCCCCGAATTATTGCCTACTCTTAAAAAAGCAGGTGTTGTAGATGCGGGCGGCAAGGGCTTTGTTACAATACTTGAGGGTATGATGTCGGTATTTAAAGACGGGGTTATGATTAAGTCAAACGCTGTAGCTGAAGATACTGCCGAAGAGGACTCTTCTGTAAGTGCGGCGGGCGAGTTTGAAACCGAAATCACCTTTACCTACTGTACCGAGTTTATCGTAAACCGAGATAAGGAGAACGGAAAGCAACCCTCCGAATTAAGGGCTTATCTTGAGACAATAGGCGATTGCGTTGTTGTTGTTGACGATGAAGAGATTATAAAGGTACATGTTCATACCGACCACCCCGGTAACGCCATTGAAAATGCGCTTACCTTTGGTCAGCTTGTTCATATTAAGATAGAGAATATGCGTGACCAGCACGAGCGTGCAAAGCACGATTCCGAAAGTGCAAAGAAGAAACCCGCTAAGTCCGCAGACCGCACAGAGACCTTTACGCCTGTAACCCCTACAAAGCCTGTAGGCTTTGTATCTGTTTGTGCAGGTGAGGGGCTTGCAAGCCTCTTTAAGGACTTGGGCGTTGACACCGTTGTTAGCGGCGGTCAGACAATGAACCCCAGCACCGATGATATTTTAAGGGCGGTTGAGTCTACACCTGCAGAAACGGTATATGTATTGCCCAACAATAAAAATATTATTATGGCGGCTGAGCAGACTATACCCCTTAGCACCAGAAAGGTTATTGTAATCCACACAAGAACTATTCCCCAGGGTATTACCGCAATGCTTAACTTTGACCCCGATACAGATGTTGAAGCAAACGCTATCGAGATGCAGAAATCTACCGAGCGTATCGCTACGGGTCAGGTGACCTTTGCCGCACGGGATTCTGATTTTGACGGTCACCAGATTAAAAAGGGCGAGCTTTTGGCAATGCTCGGCGGTAAGATAGCCTTTACTGAAACCGAGCTTGATAAGGCTGTTATGAAGCTTTTAAAGCAGATGGTTAAGCGTGACAGCCAGTTTGTTACCGTTATTTACGGCGAGGATGTTACCGAAGAGCAGGCGGCGGCGCTTGAAGAGGAAATTCAGGCTAAATACGGCTCAAAGACCGAAATTACCGTTATAAGCGGCGGACAGCCTGTTTATTACTACATTCTTTCGGTTGAATAGGAGAGAAAACTTATGCTGACAGCTTCCACCGACATTCAGTATTTAAAGGGCGTAGGTGAAAAGCGGGCGGAGCTTTTGCGTAAAAAGGGCATCGATACGGTCGGTGCCCTTCTGCGTTTTTTTCCGCGCACATACCTTGATTGGCGAAATCAAACACCGATTTCAGAGTGTCCCTTCGGTGAGAATGTATGCGTTAAGGCGAAAATAATCTCACCTGTTAAGTCCCATTACATACGCGAGGGTATGACAATTTATAAGTTCACCACAGCTGATGACAGTGGATATATGACCGTAACCCTTTTTAATCAAAAATACTTAGCGAAAAGGTTAAATGAGGGCTGTGAATACCTTTTTTACGGCAAGCTTGGCGGTAATTTTGTTATGCGGGAAATGTCGTCCCCCGAAATCAGGGAAAGCGGCTTTTTAGGAATTGAGCCTATATATCCTGCCTCGGCAGGGCTTTCCTCAAAGGCAATAGAAAAGTTTGTTAAAACAGCGCTTAACACCTTGCCCGAATTGGATGAGGTGTTGCCCGAAAGCATAAGGGAGCGAAACGGGCTCTGCGGAATTAACACCGCTGTTCGCAATATTCATTTTCCTCTTGAACCCGAGAGCTTTGAAAGGGCAAAGGAACGCCTTGTTTTTGAGGAGCTTTTTGTTTTACAGACCGGGCTTTCCTTTCTTAAAAAAAGAAAGCGGGGACTTGCGGGGTGCGTTATAACCAAAAATTTATTACCCGAATTTGAAAAAACTCTGTCCTTTGCTTTAACAAATGCGCAGAAAAGGGTAATAGGTGAGTGCATTGCCGATATGTCCTCTGGCAGACCTATGAACAGGCTTGTTGAGGGTGATGTGGGCAGCGGAAAAACTGCTGTTGCGGCGGCGCTTTGCTACATTTCGGCGGGAAACGGCTTTCAGTCTGCCCTTATGGCACCCACCGAGATTTTGGCAGAACAGCATTATAAAACCTTAAGCGAAATAACAAAGGACAGCGGAATTAAATGCGCCCTGCTTACGGGCTCACAGACCAAAAAGCAGAAAAATATAATTAAGGAAGCTCTTAAAAACGGGGAAATCGATGTTGTGGTGGGAACCCACGCACTGCTGACGGACGATGTTGAATTTAATCGATTAGGACTTGTTATAACCGATGAACAGCACCGCTTTGGCGTGGCGCAAAGGGGTAAGCTTTCGGCTAAGGGGGAAAATCCCCATACACTTGTTATGTCCGCAACCCCTATTCCCCGTACCTTAGGGCTTATTATCTATGGCGACCTTGATATAAGCATTATAGATGAATACCCTCGGGGCAGACAGAAGATAGATACTTATTTTGTGAATTCTTCTTATCACCCCCGTATATATAATTTTATAAAAAAATTCCTTGATGAGGGTAGGCAGGGGTATATTGTTTGCCCCCTTGTAGAGGAAAATGAAACCCTTGATATTACCTCTGCCGCCGAGTATTACGAGACTCTTAAGAACGGCGAGTTTAACGGCTATTCCTTGGGACTTCTCCACGGCAAAATGCCACCGAAGGAAAAGGAAAGAGTTATGCGGAGCTTCGCATCAGGGGAAATTCGGCTGCTTGTTTCTACAACTGTTATTGAAGTGGGCATTGATGTGCCAAATTCGGTTATTATGGTGATTGAAAACGCTGAGAGATTCGGGCTTTCTCAGCTCCACCAGCTGCGGGGCAGAATAGGTAGGGGGGCACACAAGTCCTACTGCATACTTATTTCCGATATTAGTGCGGGAGACACTAAAAAGAGGCTCGAGGTTATAAAAAACTGTCAGGACGGATTTAAAATAGCCGAGGAAGATTTGAAGCTAAGGGGACCCGGTGACTTTTTGGGTAGCCGTCAGCACGGACTGCCCGATATGAAGATAGCCGATGTTTTTGCCGACCGCAAGACATTACATCTTGCGGGGGTCGAGGCAGAACGCCTTTTAAAGGAAGACCCGACCCTGTCAGCAGATGAAAACAAGGCTTTAAGAGCCGAAATCACCGCACTTTACAAAAAGCTTAATCAGAACTAAGCAAAAATAAAGGCTCCCCTCGACAGGGAGCTGACACCGCGTGTGACCGAGGGGTAGTCAGAAAAGCTTTATTAAAGCTTTTTCTATCCCTTTGTCTTTTGCTTTGCAAAATCCACCTCCCTCTGACGAGGGAGGTGGATTTTGTATATTACCTAAATTCTATTTTTGAAACCGTGTTCTTGTCTTCTGCCGCAGAAACATTCATTTCTA
>CAJGCQ010000086.1 GCA_904501875.1 Clostridiaceae bacterium
AGTCATATTAAGACTTAGCTCTACCATTTTTACATAGGCATCATCGGCAAAGCCGCCGCCCTCAAGCTTTAAGCCCTCGTTAAGCGAGTCCAGCTCCTCTTTTGTTTTAAGCATTTCATGGAGCTTTTCAGCATTTTTTACATCCTGCTCGCTGTCAATTTTAGTTTTAAGCTCGGCGGCTATTTTTATGTCATTTTCCATATCCGCCTTGTACTGTTTAGCACGTTCGGTAAAATCGGCATACTCAGCCCGTATTTTTTCGGACTCCTCCGCCCTTTTGGTAAGCTCCTCAATGCGCTTTATATTTTTATCATACTCACCTGCCTTGCCGCTTTTGGACATAAGCAAATTTTTCGCCTTTTCAAGGCGTGCGCTTACCGTATTAAAGGAGACCGACTCGTCCCCCGTTGTGACGATATTGGAAAGCTTGGAGTTAATCTCACCCTCCGCCGCCGCATCCTTTTCGGGAAAGCCCATCTGCCCTATAAATACGCTCCGCTCAAACGCCGCGGAGGTAAGCCCCAACAGCTTTATGCCTATATCGGTCGAGACTGCCTCTCTTGTGCCTAAATCAAGGTCGCAAAGGGCAACCTTATCAGTAGAATCGGAGCTTCTGAACTCCCTTTCAAGGCGGTAGTTTTTGCCCTTTAGCTCAAAATCAATACTCCCCGCCATAGCCGAGCCGTCCCACGGCATATATTTTTTGCGGGCATTTTTAGTGATTTGTGCCGAGGCTCGTCCGCTGCCGTAAAACATCATCTTAATAAAGCTCATAACGGTGGTTTTACCGTTCTCGTTGTCGCCGTAAACCACATTAAAGCCGTCTGAAAAATCAATGACTTTATTTTTAAGTCCGCCGAAAGCGGCGATGTTAACGCTTTTAATCCTCATTGTACGCCACCTCCGAGCCAAAGGCCCTAAGCCCTAATTTAAGCGCATTTTGAAGAGCTTCCCGCTCCCCGTCAAATGCGTTGTTAATCCTTTCAAGCATATTTTTAACAAATAAACCTTTAAGTGAAACTTCATTTGCAAGCTTTTCAGTATCTACTAAAAACTCTGTCCTGTCCTTAATTTTAGCGAAATATACCCTTTCGGACACCCTGCTTAAAATTTCGGTTAAGTTTAAATTAAAATCTTCGCTAATACTGCCCGTAAGCTCTATTTTATAAAGATTTTCACCGTACTGTTCGCCATATTTTTCCCGAAGCAAGGTTAAAACAGACCCGCTTATTTCGGCAGAAGAGTTAATGCCCGTAACATCAATTTTTTCGCATATGTGGCGACGTTTTGACATGGGTACAAAGCTTAAATCGCAAAGTCCCTTGCCGATTTCGCCTATATACACACCCTTTTCATCGGTTTCGTCAAAGCCCTGACCCTCGGGACAGCCACAATAAGCATAAAATGTATTTCCTATTTTTTGCGGCTCGGTGCGTTTATGAATATGACCGAGGGCAATATAGTCCATACCGCTTTCTTTAATAAAATTCGCCGTTACCGAATTATAGTTGGAATTAAGGTCGCTTCTAAATTCCCCGTGAAGCACCATTAGATTAACATAGCCGTCCTCGGGGGGTGTAAAGGAAAAGCTTTCTGCGCCCTTTAAATAAACATCGTCAAAGGACCTGCCGTACACCCTTGTTTTTAAATCGTCAAAGGTTATGCACTCGTCCTTTATGCCCAAAACAAAAAGATTTTTCGGCAATTCTACATTTTTAAAAGGCGACTGCGCCGAAAGCGGGTCGTGATTGCCTAATGCCAAAACTACCTTTATTTCGGGTACAGAAGCGATTTTTTCAAAGACAGCGCTTACAAAACCGTCTTCCACACCGTTTGAATCAAAAATATCCCCTGCGGCGGCAATGATTTTAATTCCCTCGCGACAGGCGGTATCTATTATCCGCTCAAAGGTCAGTAAGGTTTCATACCTTCTCTGTGCCGCAATGTCCCCCAAAAAACTTAGCGCTGCACCTATATGTATATCCGCACAATGTAATATTTTTACAGTATTCATAACAACACTCCCAACAAATTTTATCATTATTTTATTAATTATTCAAGTCTATTGTTTGACTTTATTGGTTTAATGTGTTAAAATCTTAAGGTGAAAAAATTATTTGATGAGGTTTTAAAATGGATAAAAATTTTCCCTTAGACCGACTTTTTGAAGCGATACTTACCCTAAAGACCAAGGATGAGTGTGCCCAGTTTTTCGCCGATGCCTGCACCCCTAAGGAGCTTCAGGCGATAGCCCAGCGCTTTACCGTGGCGGAAATGCTTTACGGCAAGCAAGTTTACAGCGATATTATTGAGCAAACGGGCGCCAGCACTGCCACAATAAGCAGGGTCAGCCGTTCAATAAAAGACGGCTACAAAATGGCGTTTGAGAGGTTAAAGCAGTCAAATGAGTGAGTATGATAATTTTGCCGCTGTATATGACCGACTTATGGGCGATGTCGATTACAAAGCACGCACGAAAAGGCTTTTACAGCTTTTCAAGGAATACGACCGTGTGCCCGAGCTTTTGTTAGACCTCGCCTGCGGTACCGGCGGTTTCTCAAATGAATTAGCCCAAAGCGGCGTTGAGGTAATCGGGGTAGATATTTCCGAAGAAATGCTTTCCGTTGCGAGAGAAAACTCGGCAAGGCTCGGCACGGATGTGCTTTATTTGTGCCAAAAAGCCGAGGAGCTTGACCTCTACGGCACAGTTGATGGCGCTATTTGCTGTCTTGACAGCTTAAATCATATTACCGACTATAAAAAGCTCTGCAAGGCAATAGAGCGGGTTTCCCTTTTTCTTGAGGCAGGCAGGCTCTTTATCTTTGATGTAAATACGGTTTTTAAACATAAATTCATACTTGGCGACAACATCTTTGTTGCGGAAGAGGACGGCGTCTTCTGCACCTGGCAAAATTCCACCGATGAAGAAACAGGCATTACCGATATTTCGCTTGATTTTTTTATAGAGGACAGCGAATATTACAGACGAAGCTCCGTGGACTTTTCGGAGCGCCCCTACACCGAAGAGGAGCTAAAGACGGCTCTTGATACGGCGGGGCTTGAAATTTTAAAAATATATGACGATATGACCGATAATCCCGCCTTTGAATACACCGAGCGGGCGGTATATGTAACAAGAAAAAAAGAGGAAACAATCAATGAGTAAACTCATAAGATGTATTACAAGCGACGGGGCGGTTATGGCTACGGCTATAGACAGTACTGAAATCGTTGCCGAGGCGGAAAGACTTCACAAAACCTCTGCGGTAGTAACTGCGGCTTTAGGCAGACTGCTTACTGCGGCTTCCATGATGGGAAATATGCTAAAGGGCAAGAATGACACAATTACGGTTAAAATCGACGGTAAAGGCCCTGCAGGCGCTATTACCGCTGTTGCGGATTCGCAGGGATTTGTGCGCGGATATGCCATCAACCCCGTTGTGGAAATTCCCCTTAAAGAGAACGGCAAGCTTGATGTTTCGGGAGCTGTAGGAACCTACGGAAATGTTTTTGTAATTAAGGATTTAGGTCTTAAAGAGCCCTACAACGGCTTTGTTCCGATTGTGTCGGGCGAAATTGCGGAGGATATTACCTCTTATTATGCCACAAGCGAGCAGATACCGACTGTTTGTGCTTTAGGCGTGCTTGTAAATCCCGACCTTACAGTAAAAAATGCGGGTGGATATATAATTCAGCTCCTCCCCGCCGCAGACGAAGGCACGATTTCAAGGCTTGAGGAAAATTTAAAAACCGCTCGCCCTGTAACCGAGCAATTAGATGAAGGCAAAGATATTCTTGATATCGTAAGGTCTGTTTTAGAGGGCTTCCAAGTTGAGGTGTTAGATGAAAACGAGGTCGGCTATAAATGCCGCTGTTCGAGGGAGCGCACCGAAAAAACCATAGCCTCACTTGATACTTCCGAACTTGAAAGCATTGCAAAGGAGGAAGAATCGGTGGAAATTAAGTGTAGCTTTTGCGGCAACTCATATGTATTCAGCCGTGACGAAATACAAAAAATAATTAATCAAAAAAATTTAAAAAAAGTACTTGACAAATAAACCGTCTTGTGGTAATATATTGCTTGTCGCCGGTGAGTGATACAAAGCGCCGGGCGGTACACAGATGGGAGCATAGCTCAGCTGGGAGAGCATCTGCCTTACAAGCAGAGGGTCACAGGTTCGAGCCCTGTTGTTCCCACCACTGTGGCCTGGTAGTTCAGTTGGTTAGAACGCTAGCCTGTCACGCTAGAGGTCGTGGGTTCGAGCCCCATCCAGGTCGCCATTTGCCCATTTGCCTCTGTAGCTCAGTCGGTAGAGCAGAGGACTGAAAATCCTCGTGTCGTTGGTTCGATTCCGACCGGAGGCACCAAATGGTTATGCGGATTTAGCTCATCTGGTAGAGCGCCACCTTGCCAAGGTGGAGGTAGCGAGTTCGAGCCTCGTAATCCGCTCCATAGGACGCTTAATAAACTTTAAGCGTCCTAATTTTTTAAAAAACTGAATACGGCACCATAGCCAAGTGGTAAGGCAGAGGTCTGCAAAACCTTTATGCCCCAGTTCAAATCTGGGTGGTGCCTCCAAAAAGAAAAGTCACACATCGTGTGGCTTTTTCTTTTTGTACTTTTCACTCTTCTCTAAACAAAAGTGTGACTTTTCCAGATAAAAGATAAGAAAGAAGAGATAAAAGAAATTGTGTGGCTTCGCCACGAATTATAAATA
>CAJGCQ010000087.1 GCA_904501875.1 Clostridiaceae bacterium
AGAATTGTCGGGTCCTTATTATCGTCGTTGTTTAATTTTCAAGGTCCGTTTTGCGCCCGCTTTTTTAGAGCGCCTGATTATAATACCACAACCATCCCCTCTTGTCAACACTTTTTTTAAACTTTTTTTGAAAAAATTTTTAAGTTGATTTTTAACACAAGATATTGTATATTAAGCCTTTTTACTTTAATATTTCCCTTAGCTTTGCCAGGATTTTTTTCTCTGCACGGGAGACCTGAACCTGTGTCATAGACATCAATTCCGCCGTCTTGCTCTGGGTAAAATAATTATAATACCTATATATAACGAGCTGTTTTTCGGTTTCGTTTAATTTTTCGAGGGCGAAGTCAATGAGCAGGCGGTCGGATATTTCCTCCTCTGCGCTTATTGTGGGCAGTTCAGCTTCGTTTATTTCGCCGTCCTCCTCACGGGTAAGGGAGAGGGTGGGCTGGTTAGCGCACATCGCCTCGGTTATATCCTCGGCCGATACATTAAGCGCCGCCGCAAGCTCCCTTACCGTGGGCTCGCGGCAGAGCCTCTGCTCCATTAGCTGTTTTTCCCTGCCTATTTTCATTCCCAGCTCCTTTACGCTTCTTGAAACCTTGACCGCGCCGCCGTCCCTGAAAAGCCGCCTAAGCTCCCCCATAATAACAGGCACAGCGTAGGTGGAAAAGCAGACACCCCTCTCTTGGTCAAAGGCGTCGGTGGCCTTAATAAGACCTATACACCCCGCCTGATACAGGTCGTCATACTCTATACCCCGTCCCGAAAAGCGCTTGCAGAGGGAATGCACCAGTCCGAGGTTTTCTTCGATAAAGCGGTCACGGTTTTTTTGCTCAACCATTAATGTTAATGCGACGGTTTATCCGCTTGGTCATAACAATGCTTGTGCCCTTGCCGACAACCGAGCGCACCTTAATGGTATCCATAAAGCTCTGCATAACCGCAAAGCCCAGCCCCGCCCGCTCGCCGCCGACGGTGGTATAAAGAGGCTCCATAGCTTTTTCGACATTTTCAATACCGCAGCCCATATCACGAATCTTTATCCTTATAGTATTGTTGTCGCAAAGCTCTCCTATTATGTAAATTTTCCCGATTTTTTCCTTATAGGCGTGGACAATACAGTTAGTGACCGCCTCGGAAACGGCGGTTTTAATATCGTTCACCTCTTCGAGGGTGGGGTCCAGCTGTGCGGCGAAGGCAGCTATACACGCCCTTGCGAACCCCTCGTTTGCCGATTTTGCGGGCATATTCATTGTGAATTTGTTGTTTACTTCCATTTTACCGTTCCTCCAATTTTGCTAAGCGTTCAATGCCCGCAAGCTTCATTACCTTATATATCTGCGAAGACGCACCCGTGATATATAGCTGTGCTCCCGTTTTGGTAAGCGTCCTGTACCTTCCCATAACAAGACCTATGCCCGAGCTGTCCATAAAGCTTATACCCTTAAAATCCAGCACCAGCTTTGAGGGCATATTAAGCTCCACCGCGTTATCCACCGCCTCCCGCATTTCCTTTGCAGAGTGGTGGTCAAGCTCACCCGAAAGATAGGCGGTGACCGTATCTCCCAAGGTTTTAATTTCTACCGACATTAAATATCACCTCATAAACATAAAAATAACAAGCCTTCATTAATATATAATAAAGGCTTGTCCGTGAAAAAATTGTCATATTAAGTAGGCTGTTAAAAATTTTTATAAAAATCGATAAGCTTCTCTCTTATACCCCCCGCAAGGTAGAGGGAGCCGAAGACGAAAACAGGGTCATTCCCCGCAATTTCCGAAGCCGTTTTAATCGCCTCGTCATAGCTTTCGGCGGTTTTAGCGGGGCAATATTCCGCCGCCGCAAGAGTAAGGGTCTTGCCGTCAAGGGAGCGTGGCATATTTTCCACCGTTACCGCCACCGCCGCCCTGCAAAAGGGAAGCGTAGTTTTAAGTACCGACTTATAATCCTTATCCTGCATTACTCCGATTAAGGCAACCGCCTTTTTGTTTTGTTTTTCGAGAATTTTTGCAAGCTCGGCGGCTCCGTCAGGGTTATGGGCTCCGTCAAGCACAACAACGGGATTTTTGCTTATTATCTCAGCTCTGGCAGGGAAGAATGTATTTGCAAGGGCCTTTTTTACCGTTTCGTAGGGTATATCATATCCCGAATTTTTCACGGTCTCTATAGCCGTCAGGGCATTTTCAATCTGGTACTCCCCCACAAGGGAAATTTCGTATTCCCTATTCATATATATAATAGCGCTTCCGTCTCGGTCGCATTTCAAGACGGTAAGCTGTGACAAATCGGGGGTGACGAGCCGTTTTGAAGAAGACTCTATAACCGAAAGCGCCTCTTTTCTTTGATTCGGAGAGGTCACTATAACAGGGCAGTCCTTTATTATCCCGCATTTTTCGGCGGCGATTTTTTCCACCGTATCCCCTAAAACCCCCATATGGTCAAGCCCTATTTTAGTTATGACTGCGGCGGCGACATTTTTAAGTGTATTGGTTGCGTCAAATCTGCCGCCAAGTCCCGTTTCGGCGATTACGAGGTCGCATTTTTTATCGCTGAAATATTTAAAAGCTACAGCAGTAATAAACTCAAACTCGGTCATTTCTACGCCCGCATCAATAACCCTTTGTGAATATTTGACTAAGTCCTCTTCGGAAATAAATTCCCCGTTTATCTGTATTCTCTCACGAAAATCTATAATAAAAGGGGAAATAAAAAGTCCTATTTTATAGCCCGCCGTGCTGAAAATTTTTGCAAGCATTGCCGAAACCGAGCCCTTGCCGTTTGTCCCCGCAATATGAATTGATTTAAAATTATTTTGCGGGTCATTTAGCTTTTTAAGTGTTACGGTGATGCGGTCAAGTCCCGCCGGCTTTGAAAATTTACCGAGAGAATGTATATGATTTAAGGTTTCGCCGTAATTCAAAAATATTACTCCTTTACCTAAATATGTATTGTATTAAAAGGAATTATCAACATAAAATACTATTGGGCAGGGCGGAAAGCCGAAATGATACGGCACCGAGAATTTACAGGGTGCTGAAAAAAGGTAAGTATGCTGTTGTCCTAAGTGTGATAATAGCATACTTTTTCAAAATGTCAAGGCGGTGTATTGCATCTGATAGAGAAAACAGCCCAATAAAAGCTGATTTAAAACCTGACGCAAGCCATCAGCGGCGAAGCTGTGAAGTTTGTTACTTATCGCACCGAAAAGAAAAGACGGATCTGTTTTAGGTATAACAGGTCCGTCTTTTCTCTTGTAATGTTTTGCCTGATATGGTATTATTTTGTTAGATAACAAAAAAGGCGGTGTCGGGTTTGTTTTCACGGCTTAGAAGCGTGGGGCTTTTCGGAATAGAATCCTATATGATTGAGGTTGAGGCGGATGTTTCTACGGGACTGCCCGCCTTTGACATTGTGGGACTGCCCGATACGGCGGTAAAGGAATCCCGCGACAGGGTGCGTGCCGCCCTTAAAAACTGCGGTTTTAAGTTCCCTGTGGGGCGCATTACCGTAAACTTAGCCCCCGCCGACCTTAAAAAGGAAGGCTCAATCTATGACCTGCCGGTGCTTATTTCCATACTTAAGGCCTCAGGTCAGCTCAAAGCGGAGCTTGATAACAGTATTTTTGTAGGGGAGCTTTCCTTAGACGGCAAGACCCGCAAAACAGGTGGGGTTTTGGCTATCGCCATAACCGCCCTTAAAAACGGAATTAAAAATGTATTTGTTCCAAAGGAAAATGCCGCCGAGGCGGCGGTTATAAAGGGGCTTAATGTTTACGGGGTCGAAGATGTTAAGCAGTTAATCGATCACATAACCGGCAAGAGGCCCATAGAAATAACGCCCCAAACCGAAATTTTACCGGAGGAGTGCACAAGCACCCTTGATTTCAGCGAGGTTAAGGGTCAGCTTGCCGCTAAAAAGGCGCTTGAAATTGCCGCTGCGGGCGGGCATAATATTCTACTTATAGGGCCTCCCGGTTCGGGCAAAAGTATGCTTGCGAAGCGCCTGCCCACCATTCTGCCCGAAATGACCTTTGAGGAATCCATAGAAACCACCAAAATTCATTCGATAGCGGGGATATTAGACCCCCAAAACCCCTTTGTTAATACCCGCCCCTTCCGTTCACCCCATCATACGGTCTCGGTTGCGGGACTTACCGGCGGCGGCACTATGCCAAGACCGGGTGAAATATCCTTAGCCCACAACGGTGTACTGTTTTTGGACGAGCTTCCCGAGTTCCGCAGGGATGTTATGGAGGCTATGCGCCAGCCCATCGAGGACGGAACGGTTACGATTTCCCGTGCGGCGGGAACCCTTACATACCCAAGCTCGGTAATGCTTGTCGCCGCAATGAACCCCTGTCCCTGCGGCTTTTACGGGCACCCTGCCAAGGAATGTATATGCTCCCAAAATGCGGTGAGAAAATACCTTAACCGCATATCGGGACCAATGCTCGACCGAATAGACCTGCATGTAGAAGTGCCGCCCGTTAATTATGCAGAGCTAAGCTCAACATCTAAAGAGGAGACCTCTGCCGAAATAAAGGAGCGGGTAAACAGAGCAAGGAAAATTCAGCAGGAGCGCTACAG
>CAJGCQ010000088.1 GCA_904501875.1 Clostridiaceae bacterium
AGTGGTATAATGATAATAAGAAAGGCGGTAATATTATGGCTGATAGTCCATTGATTGTAAAATCTAAAGAATTTTCTTTACAGATAATTAAGGTTTGCAATTATGTAAAACAAACTAAAAAGGAAAGTGTACTCACAAACCAACTTATCCGTAGCGGCACAAGTGTTGGTGCCAATATTCGTGAAGCATTTTACGGACACGGAACAGCCGATTTTATTGCCAAACTTCAAATAGCACTTAAAGAATGTTCCGAAAGTGAGTATTGGCTTGAACTTTTAATCGAAAGTGGCTATTACGATAATAATGATATTTTAGAAAAATGTATAGAGGTTAAGAAGTTACTTGTTACTTCAATAAATACTGCGAAAAGTAAATTAAAGGAGAAATAGATATGAAAGAATTAAAAATTGATGGTGTTATTCTAATTCCCGATGATATGAGTTTGCAGGAATTTGCAGAGAAATTTAATGAGGTGTTGGATAAAGGAGAAATTTGTTTTTCTGGTGCCATTAAAGAAATTGAAAAAGAAAATAAAAATTAATTCTTTGGTTTTCAGGCACATTTGATTCGTGTCATTAAGTTCAAACTACCCAAAAAGAAAAGTCACACATCGTGTGGCTTTTTCTTTTTGTTCTTTTCACTCTCCTGAAAATATTTTACCATATTTTGACTCTTTGAACAGTCCTTTTTTACTATACAACTTTTCTTCTCTTATCTCTTCTCTTTTATCTATTATCTGGAAACGACAATTTTAGAGAAGAGAGAAGAACGAAAAGAGAAAAGTGAAGAGAAGAAAGTTGTATAGTAAAAGTGGACACTTAGAAGAGTGAATGGTAAAATACATTCAAAGAGGTGTTCACAATGAAACGAACTTTCAGTAAAGAATTTAAAATCAAGGCGTGCGAATTGGTCTTAAAAGACGGGATCAAGCATGCGGTGGTGGCAGAAAAGATGGGCATAAACAAAATAATGCTCTACCGATGGATCGACGAATACGAAACCCACGGTGAAGAAGCTTTTGTAGGAAAAGGGTATCAACGTGCAGAAGATGCCGAGCTTAGAAAACTGCGCAAAGAAAACGAACGTTTGAAAATGGAGATGGAAATACTAAAAAAAGCAGCGGCATACTTTGCGAAACACCCGGCAGACGAGTAAAATTCGCAAAAGCGGAGTTAAAAAACTACAGAACGAGTGAAGTATGCAAGCTGTTGGGTGTGTCCAGAAGCGAGTATTACCGTATTGCCAAAGAGCAGGATAGTGAAGAAAAAGAACTTGAAAAAGCAGTGATTAACTGTTTTGAAAAGCACAAAGGTAATTATGGTAGGATACGAATTCGCAGAGAACTGCTTGGAAAGGGTATGAACATCAGTGAATATCGTATCGCAAGAATACTCAAGAGGAACGGACTGGTCGCTAAAAGCGGCAGGACCGGCAAGGCAAGACCACCTAAACCAACAGAACAGCAGTATGTAGAAGAAAATTTAATAAAGGACAAATTCAGCATATTCGAAGCAAATTACCTTTGGTGCTCCGACATCACAGAACTTAAATATTACAGATCAAAGTTATACCTTTGTGGCATCATTGATGTAGCAACAAGGCGAATAGTGGGCTGGAGCATAGCAAAGAACCAAACACAGAGATTAGTACAAGATGCTTTGAAAATGGCTATCGGAAGAAACCCAAACAGACCTGATGGTGCAGTGTACCACAGTGACAGAGGTTGTCAATATACGGCAAAGAAAACCAAGCGGCTTGTTGAAAAAAACGGTTTTCGCAAAAGCATGTCTCGTCCCGGTACACCGAGCGATAATCAGCCGATAGAGAGTTTTTGGAAAACGCTCGAATGTGAGATGGCTGATATCAGCCATCTCACATTCGAAGAAGCTTCGCGAGTGATTGTTGACTACATTGAACTTTATTACAATTCGGAAAGACTGCATTCAGGTATTGGTTATTACATTCCAAACCACTTTTTCACTCTTTTATCTGTCCATTAATCTTGACAAGTTTCGTTTAGGTGTGCCTTCGGCACGTATATAATTATATCGTAGGGACAGACGTTCCTTGCCTGTTTTGTTCACACAAAAGAACCGTCCCTCTGTGTTCTGCACATCATCGTAACACCTACAATTTTTAAAGTTTTCATACCACGCTTTGTCTTGACGAAAGCGAAATAATGTGGTATAATAAATTTACAATCTGACATGAAGTTTTCTGCACAATATTTGCGGGATTCCGAGGTGAAAGATGCACAGATAAAAAACTGATTTTAAGTATATATCTGACCGCATCGTAACTCGATGCGGTTTTTATTTTAAAGGAGAATGAGAAATGGAAACACGGGTTGCCGTTATGGGCATTATTGTTGAAAAGACCGATTCGGTTGAGGCGCTAAACTCACTTTTGCACGAATACAGACAGTATATCATAGGCAGAATGGGTCTTCCCTATAGGGATAAAAAAATAAATATTGTCTCTATTGCTATAGACGCCCCGCAGGATACCATAGCATCGCTTGCGGGAAAAATAGGGGTAATAGACGGTGTAAGCGTAAAAACCGCCTACTCAAATGTGATTACCAATGCAAAATAAACTCTACCTGCTGATAGATAAGCTGGAAAAGGAACATAGCCTTTCCCCTGATGAATATAAGCAGTTGCTTGACGGGCGCACACCCGAATTAGCGGAGTATGCGGCGAAAAAAGCTGTAACGGCAAGGCAGGCGGTTTACGGAAACGATGTATATGTTCGAGGTCTTATTGAAATCAGTAACATCTGCAAAAATGACTGTCTTTATTGCGGAATACGCCACAGCAATAAAAGCTGTTCACGCTACCGCTTAGGTGAAGAGGAAATCCTCTCCTGCTGTGAAGAGGGGTACGCCCTCGGCTTTCGCACCTTTGTTCTGCAGGGCGGCGAAGACCCCTTCTTTACCGATGAACTGCTTTGCGATTTGATCAGTAAAATTAAAAAGCAATATCCCGACTGTGCGGTAACCCTTTCGCTTGGAGAACGCAGCTTTGACAGCTACAAGGCGCTCTTTGATGCAGGGGCAGACAGATATTTGCTCCGCCACGAAACAGCAGACCCCAAATTATATAAAAGGCTTCACCCGAAAGAAATGTCTTTTGAAAACCGTATTAATTGCCTTAAAAGCTTAAAGGAAATAGGCTTCCAAACGGGTTGCGGCTTTATGGTGGGTGCGCCCTATCAGACCAACAGCGCCTTAGCGGCTGATTTAAAATTTGTCGAGGAGTTCCGTCCTGCTATGTGCGGAATAGGTCCCTTTATTCCCCACGGGGCAACACCCTTTGCCAATTTTTCGGCGGGAGCGCTTGAACTCACCCTGTTTTTACTCTCGCTCTTAAGACTTATGGACCCGAGCCTTTTATTACCCGCCACCACGGCACTCGGTACTATTAACCCCACAGGGCGTGAGCAGGGCATTTTAGCGGGAGCTAATGTTGTTATGCCGAATCTCTCCCCCGTGTCGGTACGGAAAAAATATGAGCTGTACGATAATAAAATCTGTACGGGTGAGGAATCGGCTCAGTGCAAAAGCTGCCTTGACAGAAGAATGGAATCAATAGGCTACAAAATCGTCACCGCAAGAGGAGACAAAAAGCCTTTTAATATTCAATCCAAACCAGAAGGAAGTAATAGTTAATGTCACAATACAATCCAAAATCCCTAAAGGCCGAGGAATTTATAAGCCACGAAGAAATCCTCGAAACCCTACGCTATGCGGAAGAAAACAAGCACAATATTCCCTTGATTGACAGCTTACTTGAAAAAGCAAAACCTGTTAAAACCGCAAACGGCGTGCACTGTGCGGGACTTACCCACCGTGAGGCTTCGGTACTGCTCGCCTGCGATATTCCCGAAAAGGTGGAGGAAATGTACCGCCTTGCCGAGGAAATAAAACTCGCCTTTTACGGTAACCGCATTGTTATGTTTGCCCCCCTGTATCTTTCCAATTACTGCGTAAACGGCTGTGTTTACTGCCCTTATCATTACAAAAACAAGCATATTGCACGCAAAAAGCTTACCCAAGAGGAAGTAAGGCGGGAAGTTATTGCCCTACAGGATATGGGGCATAAGCGCCTTGCTATAGAGGCGGGCGAAGACCCTGTAAACAACCCCATTGAGTACATTCTCGAAAGTATTAAAACAATTTACAGTATCCAGCATAAAAACGGCTCAATCCGCCGTGTAAATATAAACATTGCTGCCACCACGGTGGAAAACTACCGCAAGCTTAAAGAGGCGGGTATCGGCACCTACATTCTTTTCCAGGAGACCTACCATAAGGAAAGCTATCTTGAGCTTCACCCCACAGGTCCTAAGCACGATTACGCTTACCACACCGAGGCTATGGACCGTGCTATGGAGGGCGGAATTGACGATGTAGGCTTAGGCGTACTATTCGGTCTTGAGCGTTACCAGTACGAGTTTGCGGGGCTTTTAATGCACGCCGAGCATTTAGAGGCGGTACACGGCGTAGGCCCCCACACCATAAGCGTTCCGAGAATTAAGCGTGCCGACGATATTGAC
>CAJGCQ010000089.1 GCA_904501875.1 Clostridiaceae bacterium
CTTCCAGTTTTAGTCTTTCTCCATTATCCGCCTGTATACGGCGACTATGTCTGTAATGAAATATTTGATATACTGAAAAATCATGGCGTAAGTCGTGTGTATCACGGGCATATTCATGGATCTGGTTTTAATAACGCCGTAAAGGAATATGACGGGGTGGAATTTAAGCTGATTTCCTGCGATTGCGTTGATTTTACCCCTCAATTTATTGCCTGATTTATTGATTTTCAAAGAATTTACAAAATATTTAAAAAATATGTAGAAAAATACTTTTAGTTGTGATATAATAATTTGAACTACTGTAAAACGAGTAAAAGGGCGTTTTACAATGCGGAGGTATAAAAATGAGTTTAAAAGAAACAAAAAAGATTGATACCAATAGGCATCAGCTTGAAATCACCGTGGACGGTGAAAAGTTCCGTGAGGCTATTGCGGAGGCTTACAAGAAAAACGGCAAGAAAATAAACGTACCGGGCTTCAGAAAGGGTAAAGCCCCCCTTCACCTTATCGAGAAGTACTACGGCACCGAGATTTTCTTTGAGGATGCCCTTAATCTTCTTTACAATGACCTGGTTGAGGATGCTATTAAAGATTCGGGCCTTAAGGTTATTAACGACAAAATGGACTTTGAAATGGTTTCCATCTCTAAAGAGGATGGCGTAGATTTCAAGGTTTCGGTTACAACCTATCCTGAAATTGAACTCGGCGAATACAAGGGCTTAAAGGCTGAAAAGACCGCCGTTAAGGTTACCTCCGAAGAGGTTGAGGCTGAAGTAAACTCAATGGCTGAAAGAAACGCCAGAATGGTATCGGTTGAAGACCGTGCGGCAGAGAATGGCGACACCGTTATCATCGACTTTGAGGGCTTTAAAGACGGCATTGCTTTCGACGGCGGCAAGGGCGAGGGTCATTCTCTTACTCTGGGCTCCGGTCAGTTTATCCCCGGCTTTGAGGATCAGATTGTGGGCAAGAATATCGGCGATGAGTTCGATGTAAATGTAACCTTCCCCGAGGATTACGGCGCCCAAGACCTTGCAGGTAAGCCGGCTGTATTTAAGGTTAAGCTTCACGAAATTAAGGTTCGTGAGCTGCCGACAGTTGACGATGAGTTTGCAAAGGATGTAAGCGAGTTCGATACCCTTGATGAGCTTAAGGCAGACCTTGAGAAAAAGGCACTCGAGCGCAAGACAAAGGCGGCAGACGAGGCTGTGGAAAATGCCCTCGTTCAGCAGATTGTTGACAGCATTAAGGGCGAAATCCCCGAGGCTATGTACGAAAACCGTCTTGAGCAGTTGACAGAGGATTATGCTTATAGACTCCAGAGTCAGGGGCTCAGCCTTGATATGTATCTTAAATATACCAATTCAAATATTGACGAGTTCAAAAAATCCTTCCGTCCCCAGGCTGAGGGTCAGGTTAAGTTCCGTCTTGCCCTTGAGAAGATTGTTGAGCTTGAAAATATTACCCCCAGCGAGGAGGAGCTTGAAGCAGAGTTTGCCAAGCTTGCCGAAGGCTACGGCGTAGAGGTTGAAAAGGTTAAGGCGGTTATCCCTGCAGAGGAAATTGCCAAGGATGTAGCGGTAGGAAAGGCTATTGACCTTGTTAAGGAAAATGCGGTAATAACCGAGGTTAAGGAGAAAAAAGCGAAAGAAAGCTCTGAGGAATAATTATAACTGTTGATTATTAATCTGTTCCGAAGTCCATAATTAATTTAGTCATTTTAAAACGGAGGTATTCATTATGGATATGACTTTAGTACCGTATGTACTGGAACAAACAAGCAGGGGCGAACGCTCTTACGACATTTTTTCAAGACTTTTAAACGACCGCATAATTATGCTCAATGACGAGGTTAACAGCGCCTCGGCCGGCGTAATTATTGCGCAGATGCTTTACCTTGAGGGTCAGGACCCTGATAAGGACATCAATTTTTACATCAACAGCCCTGGCGGTTCTGTAACCGACGGTATGGCTATTTATGACACCATGCAATACATCAAGTGCGATGTAAGCACCATATGTATGGGTATGGCGGCAAGTATGGGTGCATTCCTTTTGGCGGCGGGCACAAAGGGTAAGCGTTTGGCTCTGCCTAACAGCGAGATTATGATTCACCAGCCTCTCGGTCAGGCAAAGGGTCAGGCTACCGATATTCTTATCCACGCTCACCATATCGAAAGAATCAGGACTAATATTAACGAAATTTTAGCCGCCGAAACAGGAAAGCCGCTCGAGCAGATTCAGCTTGACACCGAGCGTGACAACTTTATGACTGCGGCGGAGGCTGTCGAGTACGGCCTTATCGATAAAGTAATTTCCAAGAGATAGAGGTAGCATAATGCCGAATGACAAGGATATGGAGATACGCTGTTCGTTCTGCGGCAAAACTCAGGACGAGGTAGTACGGCTTGTTGAGGGCCCTGGAGTTTATATCTGCGACAGCTGTATTGAATTCTGCAACAGCCTGCTTTTCGAGGATGAGACAGGCGCTAAAAAACGCAGTAAAAACAAAAAGGCAGAGGAATTCGTACTTCCTAAACCCAAGGAGATTAAGGAACAGCTTGACCGTTATGTTATAGGTCAGGATGAGGCTAAAAAGACCCTTGCGGTAGCGGTTTACAACCATTACAAGCGTATTTTCAAGAAGGATAATTCCGATGTGGAGTTAAGCAAGAGCAATGTTTTGATGTTGGGGCCTACGGGCGTTGGCAAAACCCTGCTTGCACAGACCCTGGCAAAGATACTTGATGTTCCGATTGCAATTACCGATGCGACTACCCTTACCGAGGCAGGCTATGTAGGTGAGGATGTCGAGAATATTTTGCTTCGCTTGATACAAGCCGCAGACTACGATATTGAGCGAGCCGAGCGGGGAATAATCTATGTTGACGAGATTGACAAGATTGCCCGCAAATCGGAAAATGCCTCTATCACCCGTGATGTAAGCGGCGAGGGTGTTCAGCAGGCTCTGCTTAAAATACTTGAGGGCACGGTTTCCAATGTCCCACCACAGGGCGGCAGAAAGCATCCTCAGCAGGAATTTATACAGATTGATACAACCAATATTCTGTTCATCTGCGCAGGTGCTTTTGACGGAATCGAAAAGGTTATCGAACGCAGAATCGGAGGCAGCAGCTTAGGCTTCGGTGCGGATGTTAAGTCTCCTAAGTCCCTTGAGGCTCAGGCGGTAGGTATGACCGCTACCCATCAGGATTTGGTAAAGTTCGGTATGATACCCGAGCTTGTGGGACGTCTGCCTGTAATAACAGCCCTTAAGGGAATGGATAAGGAAACCCTGATAGGGATTATGACCGAGCCGCAAAACTCCATAATAAAGCAGTATCAGGCGCTTTTCAAAATGGATAATATCGACCTTCGGTTTGACGAAAGCGCACTTGAAAAAATCGCCGACCTTACCATTGAGCGCAAAACGGGTGCGAGGGGACTGCGTTCTATTATTGAGAAGGTTTTACAGCCCTTGATGTTCTCTTCACCGTCGGAAAGTGATATTACCCAAATCACAATAACAGCCGACACCGTTGAGAACGGCGAGGCAGTTATAACAAGGAAAGCTTCTTAAATCTTAGACAATAAAGAACTGTAGTAAAAAGATTGCAATCAAGACAAAAAGTCAAGATTGCAATCTTTTTTGAATTATAAAAACAGAGCAGAGTATTTCGGGTATTATATTTTGTACATTTAGTGTTATGTATATGATATAATCTCCGCTTTTCTAAAATAAATCCCATAGGCTTTTTGAATACGGGAGTTCAAAAGAGAACTGTGTAAAAACGCTTGATTTTTAACTCTATTTGTTTCCTCATTAATTCTGCAAGGAATTGTATATCATCAATGCAAAGTGTTGCATATCATCAAGCGGATAGTTTTTTTATGCACACCTGACGGTGTGATAAGATACAACTCGCTTTCAGCGTGGTGATATACGGAGCCTGTCAGCTTGGATAAAAAAATCTCGTTCCGAAGAACGAGATTTTTTTGGAGCGGGTGATGGGAATCGAACCCACACGACCAGCTTGGAAGGCTGGGATTCTAGCCATTGAACTACACCCGCAAAACGACTTTAATATATTATCACAATAGCTTAAATAAGTCAAGAGTTTTTAAAACTATTTTTTAAATTTTTTCTAAAAAAGACTGTTGCCTCAATCAGACAACAGTCTTTTATCTTTAGGCGGACACCCAAACCGTAATGTGTTCGACTCTCGTCGGCCTAAGCGTACATTGAATTTGCGGACATATAATCGTAAATCATCTTACCGTGGTTTTGCTCTTCCTTTTGAATACTGTTAAGAAGTGTCCTCACATTTTCCTGCTTAAACTCAAATATGCAGGTGTCATACAGGTGGGAAGCGTGCTTTTCGGTTGTTAATGCGTCGGCACAGAGATAGCTGTCGTGCTTTTTGTCCTCGGTCTCGGCAACTGCATAGTTTGCGGTAAATGTCGGTTGAGAGGGAGAACTGCCTGACGCAGTCGGAACTGTTCCGCTTTCCAGCTGCTCGATTGTTTTTAAATGGTTCTGTTCTACACCGC
>CAJGCQ010000090.1 GCA_904501875.1 Clostridiaceae bacterium
CCTGCGTCGATAATTATTGTCCGCTGTTCGCTCACAGTACCGCCGACTGCGATATATTCATACCCATGTGCTAAGGCGGTGCTGAGTATCGCAAGGGACAAAACAACCACCAAAATCACCGTAATTTTTCTTTTAAAAATCACATTATCACTCCAGTCGCTACTGTTTTAAAAATATGATTTTTGAAGGACGGATAGAACATATATGGATTTCATCAGGCGGCGGATATATTGAGAGGTGGTTTCTTTTATAAGAAAATCGCAAAATTACGGGTATTGTAATAATTCAAATCAGATGAGAGATTAGCGCCATTGAGGCGTCGCACGGATAATCGCATTATCGGTTTTAAGTGCCTGTAAGACGAGCATAAAAACTGACGGCAGAATTATAAGCCGGATAACCGAGGCGAAGTATACCTTTCTGTCGCTCGCCAGCTTTTTAAGACGGTAGCCGTCCTATGCAAAGAGCTTTGCCGAAAAAACCTGCATTTTAATCTTCTCATTATTATGTTGTTTTGTTTGATTATAGCACAACACAGATAACCTTTTCAAGCATATCTAAGGCGGTTTTTGATTTCTTTTCAAAATTGCGGTTGATTATGAAAGAAAAGTATAATATAATAGATATAATATAGAATTAAAGGGCGGTGAAGCGTATGGGTATGAAGAAATGGCAGGTTGCGGATTTTGATAAGGCTCTCGCAAAGGAACTGGCAGAAGAGTGCGATATTGACCCGATAATTGCGCTTATCGCCTCTGCAAGGGGATATACCGACCCCACCGCTCTTGAGGAGTTTTTGTCCGACGAGCCGTATTTTGAAGACCCCCGAAACCTTGCGGATATCGAAAGTGCGGCAGAAATAATAAACGCCGAAATTGAAAAGGGTACTAAAATTGCGGTTTTCGGGGATTATGACTGTGACGGCGTAACTGCCACCGCTATTATGTACGGCTATCTTTCGGGCAGGGGAGCGGATTGCACATACTATATACCCGACCGCTTTGACGAGGGCTACGGTATGAACTGCGATGCCGTTAAAAAGCTCAAGGAAGACGGTGTAGGCCTTTTAATCACGGTGGATAACGGCATTGCCTGCCATAATGAAATAAAGCTTGCAAAGGAACTCCATATGGCTGTTGTAGTGACCGACCACCATTTGCCGCCTGATACTTTGCCCGAGGCTGATGCGGTGGTTGACCCCCACAGAGCTGACTGCCCCTCGGAATTTAAGGAAATTTGCGGAGCAGAGGTTGCCTTTAAGCTTATATGCGTTATGGAAGACAAGGAGCCGGAGGAGCTTTTGCCATATTTTGCAGACCTTTTAAGCGTGGCGGTGACCGCTGATGTTATGCCCTTGACCCTTGAGAACCGTGCGATTGTAAAATACGGGGTAGAAAAGCTTAAAACCGCGCCTGCGACGGGGCTTTCGGCTATTCTTAATGCTGCGGGAATTACCTCTGATTCGGTAAATGCGGGGAGAATTGCTTTTGGAATTGCACCTCGTATTAACGCCGCAGGCAGAATGGGGAGCGCAAAGCGGGCGGTCGAACTGCTCCTTTGCGATAATATGTTAAAGGCTTTAGGCATAGCTGGGGAAATTGACGACGCAAACGCCGAACGCCAGCGCATAGAAAAGGAAATTTTCGCTATTGCTGTGGAAATAATTGAGGAAAAGGGCTATAAATATGACCGTGTTATCGTTGTTGACGGCGAAGGCTGGCATAACGGCGTGGTGGGAATTGTGGCTTCAAGGTTAACCGAGCGGTACGGATGTCCCTCTGTGGTAATCTCTAAAAACGGGGAAACTGCAAGCGGCTCGGGCAGAAGTATAGTGGGTTTTTCGCTTTATAATGCGATAAAATATTCCTCGGACACTCTACTTAAATTCGGCGGTCATGAGCTTGCCGCAGGGGTAAGCCTTAAAGCCGAAAATATAGAGCTGTTCAGGCAAAAAATAAATGAATATGCGGCGGGACAGGAATATGTGCCACCTGTGCTGAAGCTTGACTGTAGGCTTAATCCCTCGGCATTAAGCCTTGATTTAGCCGAGGCCTTAAAGGAATTGGAGCCCTTCGGCCACGGCAACCCGACCCCACTTTTCGGGGTATACGGCGTAACCCTTGTAAGAATTACCCCTATAGGCGGCGGCAAGCATTTAAGGCTTTTGTTTTCAAAGGGTGAAAATTCCTTTCAGGCCCTGCTTTTCGGAATGAATAAGGAACGCTTCTGCTTTAGTCAGGGAGATATTTTAGACGCCGCCGTAACGGTGGATACTAACCTTTATAACGGGGAATTAAACCTTTCTGTTCAGGTGAAGGCGCTTAGAATGAGCGGTACTGATGATGAGCAGTTGTTCAGGGAAATTGACAGTCTAAATAACTATATGGCGGGCAGAGAATTTGATGTAAACCTGCTACTCCCATCAAGAGCGGAAATCGGCATAATATATAAATACATAACTGCATCGCCCGCCTCAGAGGAAAGAATTAAATATGTCCACCTAAATTCGGTGGGATATGCTAAAACCGCAATATCCCTTATGATGCTAACCGAATTAGGGCTCATAATTAAAGATAGCGGGGGGATTTACAGAAGTACGGGAGTACATACCAAAACCGAGCTTACAAACTCAGCGGTTTACAGAGCCTTACTTGAAAGGAGGGAAGCGGTATGAAGCCCGAACAGGAAAGAGATTATGAAAAATTATATAAGCAAATGCAGGAATTTGGCGGCAATTATAACTATGATTTGGTAAGAAAGGCCTTTGAGTTTTGCGTCTTAAAGCACGAGGGGCAGAAGCGCTGTACCAATGAGGATTACTACATCCACCCCTTTAATGTGGCGCTTATTATCGTTACCCTCGGAATGGACAGCGAATCCATAGCCGCAGCACTTCTGCACGATGTTGTAGAGGATACCGACACCACGGTTGAGGATATAAAACGTGACTTCGGCGACGATGCGGCATTGCTTGTTGACGGGGTTACAAAGATAGGAAGACTTAATTTCACTACCAAGGAGCAGCAGCAGGCAGAAAGCCTTAGAAAAATGCTCATAGCGATGGGTCAGGATATACGGGTTATTATTATTAAGCTGGCGGACAGACTGCATAATATGCGCACGATTGATGCTATGCCTGAGCAGAAACAGCGTGACAAATCCCTTGAAACGCTGGAAATTTACGCCCCGATTGCCCACCGTTTAGGTATACGCCCCGTAAAAGAGGAGCTTGAAGACCTGGCGATTAAGCACCTTGACCCTGTGGCTTATAAGGAAATCGAAAATTTACTCTCCCACCGCAAACAGCACCGAGAGCAGATTTTAAAGGAAATAAAAGCCAATATAGAGGAACGCCTTAAAGAGGCTATGCCGGATGCCGAAATGGCATTTCAGAGCAGGGTTAAGTCAATTCACGGAATATACCGCAAAATGTATGTTCAGGACAAGGACTTTGACGAGATTTATGATATTTACGCAATTAGAATTATAACCGATACGGTGGCTAACTGCTACAATATATTAGGCATTATGCACGATATGTTCAGACCTATTCCAAATAGGTTTAAGGACTATATTTCTACACCGAAGCCGAATATGTACCAGTCGCTCCACACCACGGTTATAAGCCGTGCGGGTATACCCTTTGAGATACAGATTCGCACCTTTGAAATGCACCATACCGCCGAGTTCGGTATTGCCGCCCATTGGAAATACAAAGAGGGAATAACCGATAATAACAAAAAAATGGAGGACAGGCTCGCTTGGATTAGACAGATTCTTGATTCCCAGGCGGCGTCAACCGACGCTTCCGACCTTGTAAGGAGCATTAAGGTAGACCTGTCGCAGGAGGATGTTTTTGCGGTTACCCCGAGGGGCGATGTTATAAATCTGCCTATGGGGGCTACGGTTGTGGATTTCGCCTTTGCCATTCACTCTGCCGTAGGTACGAGAATGGTGGGCGCAAAGGTGGACGGCAAGATTGTGCCTATTAACCATCAGATTAAAACAGGCGAGGTTATTGAGATTTTAACCACTAATCAGGCGGGCCACGGACCTAGCCGTGACTGGCTTAATATTGCGGTTACCTCTCAGGCAAAGTCAAAGATTCGTTCTTGGTTTAAAAAGGAAAAGCGTACCGAGAATATTGCCGCAGGCAAGCTTGAAATTGAAAAGGAATTCCGACGCGCGGGCATAGATATGCCTGAGGAGGAGTACGCCGAGTTTATTGACGAGATAGCTAAAAGGCAGAAATTTGCAAACGCAGAGGAGTTTTTCGCTGCTATCGGCTACGGCGGGGTACTGCTTTCAAAAATAATGCCCCGCATAAAAGAGGACTATAACAAAAAGCATATGGCGGCAAGGTCTGCTGAGGTTGTGCCTATTACCCAAACAAAGTCAACTAAATCCTCTGACGGGGTTATTGTAGACGGCATCGATAACTGCCTTATCAAGCTTTCAAAATGCTGTACTCCGCTTCCGGGGGACGAAATAATAGGCTTTATCACAAGAGGTCACGGGGTTTCCATTCACAAG
>CAJGCQ010000091.1 GCA_904501875.1 Clostridiaceae bacterium
CGATCGGCAAAATCGGAAAGCGAGGGGGTGTTAAAACGCTCCTCTTTTTTGTGGGCGGAAACCTCAAAAATCCTCTCGCCGTCACTTAAAAACCTTTCGGTATATTCGACGATTTTTTTAATATCTGTATTTCCCGCTATTACATCAGCGTCACTTAGTGTCCGAGCTTCGTTTGAAAAAGCCTGTACCATACAGCCTGTAAGGACAATGGCGGCGTCCGGGTGTTCCTTGCGGAAACGGCGCACGGTTTGTCTCGTTTTGCGGTCGCTTTCGGCGGTTACGGTGCAGGAATTTATCACTACTGCATCAAAGTTGGCGCTGTCGGGCACTACGGTGTGTCCCGCAGCGGCAAAAGCTTCACGCATGGCTTCGGTCTCGTATTGATTCACTTTACACCCGAGTGTATAAAAGGCAATGTTCATATGACTCTCCAAATAAAATAACTCTATTTATTATATACTTTGTGAGCAAAAGTTTCAACGGGGAATTTTATTTTAATAAAAAAAGTAATTCTCCCTTATTTTTTGGTTGCGAATATCGCAAATATGTGGTATTATAAAATGAATAAAAATTTAGTCATTGGAAAGTCGAACCTGACAAGCCTGACAATGTAAATTTGCGTCGTCAGTTTCTCTTGTCACTTGAAAGGCGTTAGCCTTTCGGCGTTTCGCACTTTCCTGACAACAAAAAATTTATCATTGGCAGGTCGTTTCGAGTTTCTGCCACCGAGTTTTTTATTCGGCGAAGCGTGAATTTCCAGGAATACTAAAGTATTTTAAAAAAGAACGCAAAGCCGCAATATAAAATGTGGTGTGCGAAACCTTATCGTGCTCGACTTTCCAATGACTAAGGGGTTGATTGCATGGCGGACAGTCGTGCAATAGGTGTTTTTGATTCCGGTCTCGGCGGACTTACGGTGGTAAGGGAGCTAATTCGGCGTAATCCCTATGAGGACATTGTCTATTTTGGCGATACAGGCCGAGTGCCTTACGGTACAAGAAGCCGTGACACAATTAAAAAATACGCCGCAGAGGACGAGCGGTTTTTGCTAAAGCATGATGTAAAGCTTATTATCGCCGCCTGCGGTACGGTATCTTCGGTTGCGGCAGATGCTGCGGGCTGCCTCCCCGTACCGTTTTTTGAAATGGTAACCCATGCGGCAAGGGCGGCTGTTAATGCCACAAGGAACCGAAAAATTGGGGTTATAGGTACTACGGCAACTGTAATTAGCGGCAGTCACAAAAAGGAAATTTTAAAGCTTTTGCCCGAAGCTGAGGTCAGTGCAGGAAGCTGTCCGCTTTTTGTGCCCCTTGTAGAGTCGGGTTGGTACGGCGAAGACGATATTGTTGTTTTGGAAACAGTCAAAAGATACCTTGCTCCCATAATAAGTGCGGGCTGTGATACGCTGATACTCGGCTGTACCCATTATCCCGTGCTTGAGGGCGCTATAAGACGGGTGACCGAGGGTAATATTACCCTTATAAACCCGGGAGTTGCCGTTTCTGAAGCGGTTTCGGAGTTTATTAAGCGTAATGCTCTTGAAAACAGCAATAACGGTACGGGTATACATAATTTTTATGTAAGCGACAAGCCCGATTCCTTTAAGGCTCAGGCCTCGGTGCTTTTGGGTGAGGAGCTTGACGACAGTAGGGTAAAACAGGTGGATTTAAGTACGCTATGATGAAGGATGTAATTATAAATATCAGCGGAGAGCAGGGGATAGAGGGCGATTCCGATAAAATAGAGCTTACAACCGTCGGTCGCTTCGGGGAAAAGAACGGAAGCTATTATTTAACCTATGACGAAACCGAAATGCTCGATGTAGGCGGCGCTGTCAAAACGGGCATTTATATTAAGCCCGATGAATCGGTGATTTTACAGCGTACGGGCTCGGTTGAAAGCCGACTGGTAGTTGAGGAAGGCAAACGCAGCGTATGCTGTTATAACACCTCGGCGGGTGAGCTTTTAATAGGCATATTCGGCGAAAAGGTCAAAACCGATTTGTCTCCTAAAGGCGGCGAAATTTCAATGAAATATACAATAGATTCTAATTTAAGGCTTGTAAGCCGAAATTCTGTAAAAATTTCTGTTAAAGAGGTAAAGTAAATGTCATTATTGGTAGCAAAAGCAAAGGAACAGGTGGCGGGCTGTGTTTTAAATGCGGCAAGGACCGCTATGGAAAAAGGAATTTTGGAAAATACAGAACTCGCTGAATTTACGGTAACCGTCCCTCAAAACCGTGAACACGGTGACTGGGCAGTAAATGCCGCTATGGTCTGGGCGAGAGCCTTTCATAAAGCTCCCCGTCAGATTGCGGAAATTCTTAGTGACGAATTTGACTTTTCCGACACTTATATAGAAAAATTCGAGATAGCGGGCCCCGGTTTTATTAACTTCTTTTTGTCGGACAGATACTACGCCGATATTTTAGCTGATGTGGACGAAAAGGGTGCCGATTACGGCAAAAGTAACTACGGCGAAGGCAGGCGGGTTTTGGTTGAATTTGTCTCTGCAAACCCCACAGGCCCTATGCATATAGGTAACGCCAGAGGCGGTGCTTTGGGAGATTGTCTTGCTTCTGTTTTAGAGGCGGCGGGATATTATACCGAGCGTGAGTTTTACATTAATGATGCGGGTAACCAAATCAATAAATTCGGTTTGTCTCTCGACCTGCGCTATTTGCAGCTTTATAAGGACGGTATTGAGATGCCGGAGGATTCCTACCACGGAGAGGATATTATAAATCACGCAAAGGCATTTGCCGAAATCAACGGCGACAGCTTTGTTGAAAGGTTAGAGGAAGAACGCAGGAAGGCTCTTGTTGAGTTTGCGCTTCCAAAAAATATTCAGGGTCTTCACGATGACCTCGCCAAATACCGTATTCATTACGATACCTGGTTTAAGGAAAGCTCCCTGCATCAAAACGGTGAGACCGAGAGGATTATCGAGCTTTTGAAGCAGAGCGGTCACACATATGAGCAGGAAGGCGCACTTTGGTTTAAGGCGACCGACTTCGGCTGTGACAAGGATTTTGTCCTTGTGCGTGCAAACGGAGTTCCCACCTATGTTGTACCTGATATTGCATACCACTACAACAAGCTTCAGGTTAGGAAGTTTGATAAGGCAATCGATATTTTAGGCGCTGACCACCACGGCTATGTGCCTCGCCTTAAGGCGGCGCTTACCGCTTTAGGAGTTGACGCAAACAAGCTTGATGCCGTGCTTATGCAGATGGTGCGCTTGGTGCGTGACGGCGAGGTTATTAAGGCTTCAAAGCGTTCAGGCAAGGCGATTACCCTTGTCACACTATTAGACGAAGTGCCGATTGATGCGGCAAGATTTTTCTTTAATCTCAGAGAGCCTAACAGTCACTTTGATTTTGACCTTGACCTTGCTGTTAAGGAGTCAAACTCCAACCCCGTTTATTATGTTCAGTACGCATATGCGAGAATTTGCAGTATAATCCGCAACCTTGCGGGAGAGGGTATAACCCGCCGTAGATGTACGCCGCAAGAGCTTGAGCTTTTAAGGGCGCCCGAGGAAAGAGAGCTTACACTTCATATTGCCGCTCTCACCGATGAAATAATTGCAGCGGCAAAGGCATATGACCCTGCGAGAATCACCCACTATGTTGAAGAGCTTGCGACAAAATTCCATAAATTTTACGCTGTATGCCGTGTAAAGGGTGCAGACGAAAGCCTTATGCAGGCGAGACTTACACTTTGTGCAGATACTGCCACGGCGATTAAAAATGTACTGACCCTTATGAAAATAAACGCACCTGAGAAAATGTAATTGTTTTCATTTTTAGGAGATAATAGTAATGCAGAATAAAGAATTAAATCTTACAATGATAATGGACCTCTATGAGCTTACAATGGCTAACGGTATTTTCTCGAGCGATATGCGCGATACGGTAACATATTTCGATATGTTTTTCCGCCGTGTTCCCGATGACGGAGGCTTTGCGATCATGGCGGGTCTTGAACAGCTTATAGAATATATGAATAACCTTGAATTTGCGAAGGAGGATATCGAGTATTTAGAGAGCTTAAAGCTTTTCAATGAGGAGTTTATCGATTATCTGCGTAATTTCAAGTTCACTTGTGATGTTTGGGCTGTTCCCGAGGGTACGGTTATTTTCCCCCATGAGCCGATTGTTACGGTACGGGGTCCCGCAATGCAGGCGCTTATGGTTGAAACTATGCTTTTGCTTACAATTAACCACCAGTCCCTTATTGCCACAAAGGCAAACCGTATAGTCCGTGCGGCACAGGGCAGGCCTGTTATGGAGTTCGGTGCAAGGCGCGCCCACGGATACGGTGCGGCGTATTACGGCGCAAGGGCGGCTATTATCGGCGGTTGTGCTGGTACTTCCTGCCTTCTTACCGCCAAGGATTTTGATACTAAAGCATCGGGCACTATGGCGCA
>CAJGCQ010000092.1 GCA_904501875.1 Clostridiaceae bacterium
GGAGAATCGTTATCGGTCTGGCGACGCTTCATAGAGTTATAACCCTTTAAAAGAGCCGGAGCCTTAGCCTTCTTCTCAATAGTTTCGCGGCCGTTGCGAACCAACTGGTTAAACGTAGGCACTCTGTTACACCTCCCTTAAATTTTTTTGTTGCGAAAAAGCATAATCCCGCATACTAAAGCATTATAGCATACGGGAAATGAAATGTCAATTATTATTTTGCTTCTTTAACTCATTATTTACGGCAGCTCCGCCTCGCCCTTATTGCACAGCGAATGAATCAACGCCAAGGCTCCTGCATCATCACAGTCCCAACCTATATCTGTATCAAAAATAATTTTTTTGGCTTTCATAATGCTACCTCACATTTCAATAAAACTTTTGAATAATGGATAAACTTAAAAGTCTCAAATTATCCGACAGTTGAAAACTTGAAATATTCTAAATTATCGGTTACGCACTTAGAAAACAGCCGTTCCATAGCAAGCCCGATCATCGAATATCCCATCGCTGTGGGATGGCTGCTGACCATATAATCGTTATACGCTTCACTTGAAAAGAAATCGTCATCGGAAGGGGAAATAAACGGTATGCCGTAATGTCTTGCAATATCTTCAATAGCACTGTCATAGTTCAGCTTTTTGGGGCCGTTCGTCATTATTTTGACCATAATCAGCTTTGCTTTAGGGGCGTGTTTTTTTACCTGTGCAATAATTTTACCGTAACAGCCGTAAAAGGTGTCCGGGTTTTTCGTAAAATCATCATCGTGTATATCGTCAATGGTTCCGAGCTCAAAATCATTGTTCGAATCATTAATTCCAAGTGCGAAAAAATATGCGTCATTAGGCATGGAATTCAAAACATCCGTCATTCTGCCTGCCAAATAGCTTTTAGTGGTTGCGCCGCCTTGACCGTATTTGCTGAAAGGAACTCCCGCTCTTTTACATAATGTTCCAATCCACGATTGATCAATAAGATCAATCCATTTGCCCTCTGAGTTTTCGACAGAAGCCGCAGTATAGCTGTCCCCGATTGCGCCCACCGAGCCGAACATATTAACCGATGCGTAAATATAATTGTTATTCATTTTACTGTCTCCTTTTTTAGATAATTAAATTGATTAAAAATTATTATACCTTCCCTTTGTATCCTTATCAAAGCAAAGATGCAAGGGTTCCATACCGACGGCGGTTACGGTTAATTCCGACAATTCCTCAGATGTTTCCAGAATAACCTGTGCGCAACCGCCAAAAAGTCTGATAAGCGATGCTTTCGTATTTGTGTGGTTCATTGGGTCGCCGTTAGCAACACCTATTATTTTACAATTATCAGTTCCAAGCAAAAGCTCTGTATCTGCTTTTTCTGCCAATAAATTTTCGGAATCAAGCGCATATATATTAACCATTATATATCTTCTTTCATCTGCAGAAGAATAAACCGCCTCTGTTTCTGCCGACAACCTTGTTGGGGTGCCCGTATCTTTAAAAGAATACTCGCAGGCATCTTCCTCACCGATTCTGCCTATTGCTTTGATTTCACCGGACTGATAATCAATGTTTTCCCAAATCAAATGGCCGTTTCTTTCCATAGTCTGTTCACCGCAGGAAACACCGTTAATATACAACTCGACGCTTTCACAGTTAGAAAAACAAAGCGCCCGATATTTCCCATCCTCATCCGTCTGATACAGACTTACATATACAATCGGCTCGTCACGCCACCAGGAACGATAATAGTAATAAGAATCTTTCGGAAAGCCGCATAGGTCGAAAACTCCGAACTGTGAGGAAACAGCAGGCCATCCGTAAGGTGTGGGCTCACCTCGGTAATCAAATCCCGTCCATATGAAGGAACCGCTTACATAATCGTGTTCTGCGACAAATTTCCATTCATCCTCTGCTTCCCACCTGCCGTTTGAGTGGAACATATCAAATATACTCAACCGACATCCCTCTGCAAGAGAGCGTTTGCAACCCCGAGTCGCAGAAAAACAGCGTGATTCGGTAATAACAAAGCCCTTATCGGAATTGTGCTTATGTAGATCGTCCCATGTGGATATGCAATAATTAATCCCCACAACATCAACCTGACTGTTAATCGGGTCGGCTAAGGAAACATCGGTAACGGTCTTTTTCGTATTTCCGTCCCAAAGCAATAACGCCTCGGTTATAGGTCTTGTGTCATCAAATTTATGTATTGTGTTTTTCATAGTACGAGCAATTCTTGAGGCGCAGTCCTTAAACTGTATTTGAGTTTCCTCGTTACCAATAGAATACAATATAACCGAAGGATGATTCCTGTCGCGTAAAACCATTGAGCCAAGCTGTTCAAGGTACTCCTTGCTGCTTGATAAAATGCGGGTTTCCTCCATAACCAGTATTCCTAAACGGTCACAGGCGTCAAGCAGTTCCGGTGTTGGCGGATTATGCGAGGTTCGCAATGCGTTACAGCCCATTTCCTTAAGCTTTTTTAAACGGTACTCCTGCATACCGTCAAACAACGCAACACCAATACCGCCATGGTCCTGATGCATACAAACGCCTTTAAGCTTAAGTGGAATTCCATTTAATAAAAAACCTTTATCAGGGTCAAAACATTGAGTGCGCAAGCCAAACGGAATATTCCACCGAAGGTCTTCCGGCAAAATTATCTCAAGGCTGTAAAGTGCAGGGTTTTCCGTATCCCACAAGATAATATCCGAAAGCTGCACCTGTGTCTTTAAAACAGTTTCGGAATTTTTAGCACATTCCCCATGCGCTTCGGCTCTTGTGGCAGTTGTTCCGTCAGGGGTTTTTATTATGTAAGCAAGAGATATTTCTTGATCCGAATCAGAGGAATTATGGATAGTAGTTTCAAGGCTTACACACGCAGTTTTACACTCTGTGTTGATTTCGGTTCGAATAAAGGTTTCCTCCGGCAGGGAATATATCTGCGGTACATCTATAAGCCATACATGACGGTAAATTCCTCCGCCCTCGTACCACCAGCCTTCAGGAAGAACAGGGTCAACTCGGACAGCTAAAACATTATCCTCGCCGTACAGCAAGAAATCGGTCAAATCCAGCAAAAACGGCGTATATCCGCTTAAATGCGTACCTAAATTAAAGCCGTTTACAAAAACGGTGCTGTTACGGAAAATTCCGTCAAACAGAACAAACACCCTTTTTCCTAAGGTCTCCTTTGAAATATAAAAATGCTTGCGATACCATGACACGCACCGTTCCAAAGAACCGTTTACCGTAAGCATACTGTCCATAGTTTCCATTGCAGGAATTGCCGAAAGGTCTTCCCCTCGATTTCGTGAAGGAACAGGCGTACCGTCAATAACATAATCGTGCGGAAGATTCACATTTTCCCACTTAGAATCATCGAAACTGCCTGCCTGAGTTATGCCGTTACCTGCTCCGCCTTTTGCATGAGAAGCAGCTAAGCTGCCGCCCTCATCACCTCTTATAAATTTCCAATCTTTGTCAATTAATATTTTGCTCATAAAATCGCTCCTTATTTATTGTTTCTTATTTCATCAAGCGCGGTTTTCATTTGGGAATGGATAATATCGCCGAGCTCGTTGGTATTCATACCCACGTATTCTTCGGGGGTAATCACGCTTAATACCCTGAATTCAATCTCGGTATGATGTAAGAACATACGCTTAGGGATTGAGCGGGTGTTATTTAAAACGCAGACCACAATAGGCGCCTTTGCCTTGGTTGCTATTTTAAGGGAGCCGTTTCTAAGGGGTAAAAGCTCGCAGGATTTACTGGTGTACCCCTCGGGGAAAAGACCGATAGAGGCTTTATCCTCTTTTAGGATGTGTACCGCCTCGATAACCGTCTTTGCCGCCTCACGGTTGTTTTCACGGTCTATAGGCAGTCCGCAAAGTCCGTGCATTGCTTTGCCGATAATCGGCATTGTTTTGTAAATTTCCTTTTTGCCGATAAAGCCTATATCATAATCTGGGAAAACAGAGAGCATCATCACGGGGTCAAGGTCGTGCTGATGGTTGCAGACAAAAAGCATTCTGCCCTTTTCGTGCACTTTTTCTGTTCCGCTTGCGTTTACGCTGACCCTTACAAGCTTCATTAAAAGCGAAACCGTAAGGTTAATCCACCTCCTGAAGGCAGGTCTTTGTTTTATGGGTCGGTCGGTTTTTATTGTAAGAATCCAGATAACAGTAATAAGAATATGAATAATTACAAGCCCCAAAAAGAAGCCCACAAAAAGCAGAGGCACCAGCCACCA
>CAJGCQ010000093.1 GCA_904501875.1 Clostridiaceae bacterium
AGATATAGGTCTTAGGAGTAAAGTCGGCATTCGGATTGTTCTTTAAATAGAGGTATTCCGAAATGATATTAAGGGCGTTAAGGTGCTGACGCTTGTACTCGTGCAGCCTCTTTACTTGCATATCAAAAATGGAATCTGGGTTTATGATAACCGAGGTCTTATCCTTAACATAATCGGCAAAGCGAACCTTATTCTGATGCTTGATTGCCTGCAGCCTATCGAGCACCGCATTATCGTCCTTATATTCCATAAGCTTTTCGAGTTCGGCCGCATTCTTAATAAAGCCTTTGCCGATAAGCTCGGCAAGGTAAGAAGTAAGCTCAGGGTTAGCCTGACACAGCCAACGCCTATGGGCAATACCGTTTGTAACATTGGTAAACTTTTCGGGGGTCATTTTAGCGTAGTCGGTGAAAAGCTCCTTCACAAGAATTTCACTGTGAAGCTTTGAAACACCGTTTACGGTGTGACATGCCGCAACACAAAGGTTAGCCATTTTTATAATGCCATTTTGAATAATGGCGGTGCGCTCTACTACAGCAGGGTCGCCCGTGCGGGAGAGAACCTCGCCCCTGAAGCGGCGGTCGATTTCCTTAATTATCTGATAAATGCGGGGGATGCGCTGCTTAATAAGCTCAACAGGCCAGCACTCCAGCGCCTCTGACATAATGGTGTGGTTAGTGTAAGCCACAGTACGGGTCACAACATCCCACGCTTTGTCCCAACCGTAACCGCACTCGTCCAGCAAAAAGCGCATAAGCTCAGGGATAGAGAGGGTGGGGTGGGTATCGTTAATGTGTATGGCAACCTTATCGGGAAGATTGTCAAGGGTGTTGTACTTTCTTAGGTGGCGATTCAATATATCCTGAACCGAGGCCGAAACCAAGAAATACTGCTGACGGAGTCTAAGGGATTTGCCCTCGATATGATTGTCCTCGGGGTAAAGTACCTTTGAAATTGTCTCGGTCATAGCACGCTGTTCGAGGGCACGCACATAATCACCCTGATTAAATGCCGACATATCAAAGTCCTGACACTCTGCACTCCAAAGACGCAGTACATTTACGGTCTTACCATCTTTGCCTGCAACCATAAGGTCGTACGGAACGGCGCGAACGGTCTGATAACCCGTATGCTCAATGTGGTGATAGCTGCCGTCCCACCACTCGTTTATCTTGCCGTCAAAATTGACATCAACCGCCGAAGCAGGGCGCTGTTCGAGCCATACTCCGCCGCCGGGAAGCCAAAAATCAGGCAGCTCGGTCTGCCAGCCGTCAACTAATTTTTGACGGAAGATACCTAACTCGTAGCGAATGCAGTAGCCCATAGCCGGATAGCTTCCTGTAGAAAGCCCGTCAAGGAAGCAGGCTGCAAGACGACCGAGTCCTCCGTTGCCAAGCCCTGCATCAGGCTCAAAATCATAAAGCTTGTCAAGCTTTACCTTAAACTTTGCAAGAGCCTTATCCATAGTGTCTGTAAGATCTAAATTGTAGAGATTATTTTTAAGGGAGCGGCCCATTAAAAACTCCATACTAAGATAATAAACGGTTTTTGCTTCCTGCTCGTCGACGGACTTTTTAAATTCCGTGCGGCGTTTGCCCATAATTTCAAGCAAAACAAGCACGCAGGCTTTATAAAAAAGCTCGTCTGAAGCTTGAGCCGGTGTTACGCCGAAATTGTGAGAGAGCTTGGACTCAATCATTGAAGCAAGCTCGGTAACGGTATATTTAGTCATAACAGCATCTCCTCAATTTATATAATACGCAAATTATTATTTACAGATTAATAATACAATATTCAAAACAATATTTCAAGATGTAACTACAACTATAATTTCGCAAATAATTGTGCATTTTATACAAAAAGATAATAAAAAACATATAAAAATTAAAAAAATTCGTGATTTAGCACAATATCAGGGGGTGTTGAGGAAATAATAAAAGGCTCCCTCTAAGGAAGCCTTTTACAGAGTTGGTATTTTACATTTCATCTATGCTGTCGCACTCAAGGTAATCGCCCTCAATACGGTTTTTATTGGCAAGCCTATCAATTACAACCAGCGCACCAACCGCCGCAGCAAAAACAGTGAAAGCAGACATTATAAATTTCAAAAATCCTTTCATATGATAAGCACCTCTTTCTTAACATATTATATCAGCAAATTACAAAAATGTCAATTAATTATCACATAAACGGCGCAAATATATGCAAAATTGCCTGTTTCAAGCGCATACCAATAGGCCGTTTCTTCCATTCCTCAATTTTTATCTCCTCGGATTTTGAAAGTACCTGCTGAAATTCCTTTTTGATATCAAGCACAGTGCTGTTGTCGCATATCCACGCTCCGCATTCAAAGTGGAAAACAAAGCTTCGGTAATCCATATTAACCGTACCCACCGTTGCTATCTTATCATCTGAAACAAAAAGCTTTGAATGAATAAAACCGGGGGTGTATTCGTAGATGCGCACCCCTGCCTCTAAAAGCTCTAAATAATTATAACGGGTCACGGGGTGGACATACCATTTATCGGGAATGTAGGGTGTTACTATCCGCACATCTATATCGGATTTTGCTGCCATTTTTAAAATCGAAATCATTGTATTATCTATGATAAGATAGGGCGAGGTTATATATACATACCTTTGCGCAGTGTTTAATATCTGCATATAAATACCCTCAGCAGGGTTTTTATCGTTAAGGGGATCGTCGCAATATGGCAGTACAAAACCGTCATTTTCGGTCTTGTAATCGGTTAAATAGGCGTTAATATCAAGCTCCTGCTTGGTAGTAAACTCCCACATACATAAGAACATAGCAAGAAAGCTTCTTACCGCCTCGCCCTTAAGCATTATACCGCTGTCGTGCCAATGGCCGAAGCGCACAATACGATTGATGTATTCGTCCCCTATGTTAAAGCCGCCTGTAAAGGCTGTTTTACCGTCAATCACCACAATTTTTCGGTGGCTTCGGTTATTCATAAATATGTTCATAGACGGCTTTATGGGATTGAATACTGATACGGAGATACCCTCTGCCCGCAGATTGCTTATGAAATTTTTGTGCTGGCGTTTTATAGAGCCGAAATCGTCAAAAATAATTCTTACCTCTACGCCCTCTTTAACCTTTTGTGAGAGTACCTTGTGTATCTCGTCCCACATATATCCTTCTGAGAGGATGAAGAACTCCATAAAAATGTATTTTTTGGCAAGGCTTAGCTCGCAAAGCAACTTTTCAAGTATTTTTTCGCCGGGGCAGAGGAACTCGGTTTCGGTATTGCCGTAAACGGGATAGCCCGATTCCCCCGAAAGGTAATCCGCCTGACGGGAATGGAACATATCGTAATAACGGAGCCTGTCTCTTACCTTTTCGTCCTCCTTAAGATAGGGCAGATAGTGCGACTCGCATTTCTCCATTTTCTTACGCTGGTGGGGCATAACTCTGCCGCCGCCCCATAAAAGAAAGACCGAAATACCGAAGACAGGAAAGATCAGAATAAAAATAATCCACGCAATTTTATGGTCGGGATTACCGCGGCGGTTTAAGATTGAGATAACGGTTGCAGTACCTGCAATCATTGAAACGGCATATAACGCCACCGATTTTGCGGTAATATCGTAAAGCACATAAAAAAGAAAAACCAACTGCAGCAACAGCAATAATGCGGAGACAATAATTCTGGTTTGAATTCTTATTCCTCGTTTGCGTGGGGACATCCTTTTTCACCTCTTATAATATTCTCCCAAATTATAGCACATAAGTAAAAATTTTGCAAATATTATAAATTCTTACAAAACCGCTTGTTATCGATAGAGTTTTTTGCTATAATAAAGAGAAGAAAAAACGGAGGTGCATTTTTTGCTTAACAAAAAGTATAAGTTATGGTGTGAAAAGGCTGTAGGCGACCCTGATTTAGTAAAGGAGCTCGAAAGCATTAAAGACAATGCGGAAGCGATTTCCGACGCTTTTTATAAGGATCTTGAATTCGGCACGGGTGGTCTTCGAGGCGTTATCGGCGCAGGAACAAACCGTATGAACATATATACCGTAGGCAAGGCATCCCAAGGTCTTGCAGCATATGTTAATTCGGTATCCGAAAAGGGCAGTATAGCCATTGCGTATGACAGCCGCATTAAAAGCGACCTTTTTGCAAAAACCGCTGCCTCTATTTTTGCGGCAAACGGTATTAAGGTTTATATTTATAAGGAGCTTATGCCCACTCCTATGCTCTCCT
>CAJGCQ010000094.1 GCA_904501875.1 Clostridiaceae bacterium
GGAGAATAGCATAAACTTGTTGCTTTGTCGAGAAGTTTATAACGGGTTAAAAACTGCCTTCTTGGAATATTCATTCACTTTAATGAATATCATTTACTAACAACGCATAGAGAGAGGAAAGAAATATGGAAGAAAAAATACTTAAAGCCAGCGTTTTTGTAAATGACACCCTTTTCAACGAATCTACCGAACTGCCGATAGATGTTGATTTTACTCTGCCTGATTATTGCCCCGATATATCAAAGATATTCAAATGTCGTGCGGTCTCCCGCATTTCTTCAAAGAGTATGAACGGGAAAAATATCACCGTTGACGGTTCTGTTAGTATTACGGTGCTTTACTGTGGTGCGGACGGACAGCTTTGCTCTTATGAATATCAATACCCCTTTAGCAAGAACCTACTAATGGGGGAGGAGTGTGCGGGAGGCAATCTCTGCGTTCGCTCTAAGTGTGAATACATAAACTGCCGTGCGGTTACAGGCAGAAAGGTTGATATTCACGGTGCGGTAGGCATTTTTGTGCGGGTTTTTAAACAAAAAAGTACCGAGATTATCTCAGATATTGACGACTGTAATATTGAGCAGAGGCGAGGCACAGCACCAGCTACCGTTCCTATGGGATATGCCGAAAAGTACCTTATGGTTGAGGAGGATATCGCAATAGGTCAGGGTCAGCCGTCGGTGGAGCGGATTTTGCGCTATGACGCAAAGCCTTGTGTAAGAGAAAGCAAGATTATCAACGATAAAATCGTTGTAAAGGGGGATATGGCGGTTTGGATTCTTTACTGTCCCGAAGGAGGAGGAGAACCGCAGTCGGTTAAAACCGTAATACCCTTTAGCCAGCTTGTGGATATGGAGGGAATTACCGATACCTGCGGTTGTGACACTAAATCGGAGGTGGCTTTCCTTGAGATCAGACCCCGTCAATCAGAGGGCGAAATTAAATGCTTGTCACTTACCGCAAAGCTGATGCTTAGCTGTGAGGCTTATTGTGAAAATGAAATTTCGGTTATTCTTGATGCCTTTTCACGAAGGTGCGAGGCGGACATGAAATTTGAAAAAATCAATTTTCAAAGTATTTGCGAGAATGTAAGCGAGACCTTCCATTGCAAGAAAAATATAGAGCTTGATGAACCGATAAGCGCTGTCTGTGATTTGTGGTGCGATATTCAGTCGGTCAACACAAAATTCGAAAACAGTAATATGGTAATCTGCGGTACGCTTGTTGCCTGTTTTTTAACTACGGGCGAAAACGGCACTCCCGCATATTTTGAAAAGCCAATCGACTTTGAATATAAGTACGGTCTTAAAGAAGATATGGATACCCTTAACTGCTCGCCTGAGATTGATGTCGCATCCTGCGGATATACCATAACCGCCGCAACTACAGTTGAGCTAAGGGTGGATTTAGGTATAAATGCCGCCGTTCATAAATGCACCGCTTTGCCCCTTATTACCGATATTAGTATTGACGGCGGAAAGCTGCGTTCGAGCACCGCAAAATGCGCTATGACAATCTATTTCACCGCCGAAAACGAGTGCGTATGGGATATTGCAAAGCATTATAACGCAAGCGTTGAAGAAATTATGAAAATAAATGACCTAAACGATGAATGCCTGCCTGAAAACAAAATGATTTTAATACCTGCGGTATAAAATTACTCCCCGTTCTTTTCGGAACGGGGAGTAAAAAATTATCTCTCAAAAATATTTCCACCCTTACAGTCAACGCCGACAATTAGGGGAAAATTATTAAATTGGAGCCGTTTTACCGACTCACAGCCCAGGTCATCAAAGGCTATAACTTCGCATTTTGAAATGCTCAGCGCCGCTAAAGCACCTGCGCCGCCTATGGCGCAAAGATATACCGATTGGTTTCTTTTAATAGCCTCGCATACTTCTTTACTTCTCTCTCCTTTGCCGATAGTGGCAGTTAGTCCTAAATCAAGAAGTCTTGGGGTATAAGGGTCCATTCTTTTAGAGGTGGTGGGCCCGCAGCTGCCGATAGCCGCATTTTCAGGCGTTGGCGTAGGTCCTGCGTAATATATGACCGCTCCGTTTAAATCGTAGGGGAGGGGCTTTTCTTGCTCTAAAAGCTCAAAAATGCGCTTGTGTGCCGCATCACGGGAGGTGTAAACAGTGCCCGACAGAATTACTCTGTCGCCTGCTTTTAAAAGGGGGCACAGCTCCTTTAATTCCTGTGTGTTTACATTGTATTCTTTCATTTTGTAAGCGTCCTAAAAACTTCGTCAAATTGATTTTTATGCTTCTCGTCCGAGACGATGTTGGCGGAGATTGTCTCTCTTGTCTCGTCAAGAGAGGATATGAGCCCGTCAATCTCACTCAAAAATTCGTTAGAGGTTTGCAAAACCGACTTTCTAAGGCTGTCCAGCGATTCGTGTGCATCATTAATAGCAGAGAGATTCTTTTCCACCTCTGTGTTAGCAAGGTTGGCGTTTTTCTCGGAATTAGCCATAATCGCCTGTGCATTAGCCTGCGCCACAAGATAAAGCTTGCCGATATTTTCAGAAAGGCGCTCAATTTCCTCGTATTTTTCACTGAAATCCGCAAGCTTTTTAGCAATAACTTCCTTTTCATCGTTAAGCTTACGGTAATTCTCATTAGATAAATCAAGGTTGCGTGAAAGCTCCTCTACTTGCTTTGATAAGTCCTTTTCCTTTTCTGCAAAGCTTTTCTGTGAGCGCTCTATGTACCGCATTACATCTTCGCAGTTAAATCCGAAAAGGCTCTTTTTAAATCCTACTGCCATTTTACATTCCTCCGTTTTAAAACCGTTATTCAATAATATTTAAAGTGTGGACACTGTTGTATTCTTTGCCGCTTTCAAGTGTGATTATTCCTTCTTTTTCGGTTATATCGTAGCTGCTGCCGACAATATCCGGTATTCCGCTCCAGGGCTCTAAGCACATATACGGAGAATTCGGCTTATGCCACAAAAGGAAATAGTCAGCATTAGGAAAATCAACCTGTACAGCTTTGCCTGTTTTTCTATTTCGAAGTGTGGCAGTTCGGGATTTTAAATCCTTAAAAACAAGTGCATCAACAGTAAAATACTTATCGTAAAGTGGGAGAACATTACTGTCCTTTATAATGGGCAGCACTTGAGTTGAAAGTAGATTTCCGTAAAGGACATAGGCGTTAAGGGTTTCGTTTTGTGGGAATACCACATCATAATCCTCAATTCCTTCGGGAGTGTAATATGCCTCGTGGGAACCTATGCTGAAGTACATATTGCCGTCGGTCAGATTCTTTACGGAATAACCGACTCTAACCGTCTTAGCTATAAGGGTATAGGTAACTCGTAATTCATAGTCGAAGGGAAAGCTTTTCTTTGTTTCTTCGTCCGATTTATGTAAAAAAACAACCGAGCTGTCGGTTTTATCTTCAATTTCAAAGGTTGCAAAACGGGCATAACCGTGCTTTTTCAGAGTGTATTCTTTACCCTTGTAGGTATATTTATCGTCCTTGAGTCCACCGCAAATAGGGAACAAAATCGGAGCCGAACCCGACCATACTTCACTTCTGCCTTCCCAGATATACTCTTTACCGCCGAATACAAGGCTTTTAAGCTCTGCTCCAATTTCGTTAAAGGATGCCGTTAAAAATTCGTTTGTCAGAGTAATCATTTTAACCCCACTCTTTTTAGAATATTTTTGAGGTAATTATGCTGCTTATATTTTCCCGCTTTTGCGACAAATGCAATGATAATTGAGTATCAGGCATAATGAAATCAGCTTTTTGTACCTTTTATTATACTAAAGTGAATACCCCGCTGTCAAGGGTAATATTATTATAAATCCCGTGAAAGCAGTTGATAATAAACTGTTACCACGGGATTTTGTTCTTTATTTGCAGCTTTTTCCTTTTTGGGCATCAAAGCTCGGGTTAAAGGCGTAAAAGTTTTTGCAGTTAAGTCGGTCTGTGGTAA
>CAJGCQ010000095.1 GCA_904501875.1 Clostridiaceae bacterium
CTTTAGGCGGTTGGGGTCGCCCGATACGGTCATATCCTCGGCAGAGCGGGTATATATAAGCTCTATTCCCTGTTTGCGTGCAAGCTCTATATACATATCCACCGATTCCGACAAAATTTGCGAAATATTAAGGGGCTGTGCAACGACAGAAAGCCTGCCCGTCTCCATTCTTGAAAAATCCAGCAGCTCCTCAACAAGACTTGAGAGTCTGTCCGCCTCGGAAAGCACCACATCAAGTCCCCGTCTTACAAGGTCTTCGTCGGTGCCTAAGGACATTTTCGCCGTCTCGCCCCAGCCCCTTATTGCCGTAAGGGGGGTTCTTAGCTCATGGGAAACCGATGAAATAAAATCATTTTTGAGGTTTTCCGCCTGATTTAATTCCGAAGCCATATAATTAATGGTGTCGCAAAGCTCACCTATCTCGTCGTTTTTCTTGATTTCTATTCGGGAGTCGAAATCCCCCATTGCAATCTTTCTTGCGATATTGCTTACATCCCTTATGGGCTTTACAATAGAGCCAATAAAAAACAGACCCGAAAAGGCGCAGAGCGCGAGTATAAGCAGACCCACCAAAACAAGGGATACAACCATCCAAGTAATTATCCTATTGATATTTTTCAGCGAAGTAATCCACCTGTAAGCACCCATATACCTGCCCGAGGAGTCATACAACGCAGTAGTGCCGCAAAGTACCCGCTCACCCTCGGCGGTTTTGCATTTAAGGGAAGCATATCCGCTCTTTTTTGCCTTTTCATAATCGGGCATTTCCTGCTCTGTGGGGCTAAAGCCCGTGGTGGTTACAACAATATTGCTCTCCCTGTCAATAACCTGAACCTCTAACTTTGTTTTATGAAGGAAGTTTTCCGCAAGGTCCACCGCCGTGTCCTTAAAATTCGCTGCCGTAACCGTGGAAAGGGAATTGAATTCATATGTAAGGTCGTTTGCAATGGTGGTTATACGCTCGGTATAAAGGGAGCTTACAAGAGCCGAAATGACGATAATCACCGTACAGACAATAAGAGCTACAATAAGAAAAATGTTAAAAAACCACCTTACCGCTATGCTTTTAAACTTAATTTCAAGCTGCATGGTACACCCTCCCTTTAAAATTTCAATATCAATACCTTTAATGGGTATTCCACTTATAACCCATACCCCAAACGGTGATTAAACGCCTCGGATGAGAGGGGTCGTCCTCAACCTTCATACGAAGCCTTCTTACATTTACATCAACAATCTTTTCCTCACTGAAATAGTTTGTTCCCCAAACTTTACTTAATATATCGGTGCGGTCAAGCACCACATCGGGATTGTTAAAGAAATACTCTATCATCTGGAACTCAACCTGTGTAAGCTCGATGTTTTGACCGTTTTTAAGCAATGTTCTGCGGCGCAGATTAAGGGTAAATTCCCCCAAAACAATCTCGTCATTAGATACAGGCGCAGATTTGGGTGCCTGCATTTCTATTTCTACCCGCCTGTAAAGGGAGTCGACCCTTGCCAGAAGCTCTGTGGGGCTAAAGGGCTTTGTTATGTAATCGTCCGCCCCTATCATAAGCCCGCTTATCTTGTCCATTTCCTGCGTTCTGGCGGTAAGCATTATAATTCCAAGGGTCGCACTGCGGTTTCTTAATTCCTTGCAGAGGGTAAAGCCGTCCATTCCAGGCATTGAAATATCAAGAAGTGCTATATCTATGCCGTCGATGTCGCTGTCAAAAATTTCAAGCGCCTCTTCGCCCGAGCCCGCCTCAATAACGCTGTAGCCTACCCTTTTAAGGTTGATCGCCTCAAATTCCCGTATTGCCGCCTCGTCCTCAACTATCATTATGCGTTTCATTCTCTAATCTACTCCGTAAGTATAAAGTTTTTGGTTACAACCTCTTCGGTCAGACCCTGTGACTTCGCAATATCACTCACCTTGCACAGGTAGACTGATATTTCGTTTCGGGCAATTTTTTGATACTCTGACCCGTCATATTTTCCGCTTTCCCAATCCGTACGGGCCACCGTCATAAAGCTTACCAGCATTTCCCCCGCCGTCGAGGTTTCGCTGTCGTAAAGGTAAATTTCACGCAATCTTTTATCGGTATTCTTTAATACCGCAATTTGTCCCGCCAATTTTGGGGAGAGAATATAGTAATAACCGTCGCTGTTATTTATCATCACAGTCATTTGATTGGTAAGGGCTTCGCCGTTGTAGGAGCACCAGTTTGTAAGATAGAGCTTTTCGTTAAGGTCGGACTTTGTAATTGAAGGTACATCCTCCTGCACGGGAATCTCTATTATTCCGTCGCCGTTAATATCCTTAACCCCTATTTCCGCCGAGCGGAGTGTTGCCAGAGTCTCCCGTGATTCCCCGTTCATAAGCGGATTTACAAGCTGATTTTTTTCAATAAACAAAACCTCGGTTACAGCGCCTACTCCCTTTATCTCGTCAATATAAACCGCAGGTCTGCCGGAAGAAAGATGGGACGCTATAGGCTCCCCAACTGACTGGACAGTTTTATCAAGCTCGCAGGAATAAAGCTCGGTCACGCCTCCATCTGTAAGCTGATAAACTCCCGCAGTATTAATCTGCTCGGCAGAGCTCAGCTTAATTATTAAAATTTCGCTTAATCCGTCATCATTAAGGTCACAGCATATAAAACGGCTGTATTTCTGCATTGTGCGCTGGGTGAGCTTCCCATCCTTAAAGCTGTATACGGCAAGCTGCATTTCGCTGGTGCCGTATATTTCCCAACCTACTAAGATTTCGGATATGCCGTCGCCGTCAAGGTCGCAAAAATCAATTCGCTCCACACCGCCGGCAACTATTTTCTGCTTATCTGCAAAAATCCACTCGTCGCCGCTAAAGCTTATAACGCTGATATACATATTGACAATGTCGGCTCCGTTTTCCTTCTCCTTAATGCTGTAGAAGGCAAAGGCCTCAAGTCTGCCATCGCCGTCAATATCGTTTTGCACAACCGCCGAGCGGAAATTGCCGTTAGAGGGATATTTTAAGGTGTATTCGCCGCCGGCATTTTTAGCAATCGCCGCCGCAATAGGTGCAATATCCCCCGAAAGCTCGGGCGGACTTAAAATCTCTGCCGTATTTGTGGCAAAGATATCACAACCGCAAAGCGCCATACATAACAACGCCGCCAAAAACACCGAAATTAACTTAAGCCTCACAAATCCGCCCCCCTTAGGCTGACGAGAGTCGAACCCGTCACGCCTGACATTTGAAGAATTTTGTTCGTACTTGTCTCATCTCTTGCAATACGCCGGTATTGCTGCGTTCTTCGACTTCGCCCGAATCAAAATTCTTCTAAATGGCTGGTCGAAGAGTTTGTGTCTCCGACTTTTTTCGTCCTGCGAAGTCACGAATTTGCAGGAATACGCGGTATTTCAAAAATGAGTGCAAAGCAGGCGGGAAAAGTCGGACACCCGAACCGTAACGGGTTCGACTCTCGTCAGCCTACACATAAAGATACATAATAGATTATACCACACCGTTTTCAAAAAATAAAGATATTTTTGGGAATATTTAAAATATCGCATACATTTGCCGAATAAATAAAAAAGTCCGATAAAAATCGGACTTTTTCAGGAAAGAACTATTCCCTAAAGCCAAGGGAACTGTTCTTTTAATATTACATTTTAGATAGGTTTGTTTTGAGGTTATTAAGCTGTTCAGGGAGCTCTTCGGGAAGCTTATCGCCAAACTTCTTGTAATGCTCCTCGATTTCCTCGGCCTCCTTGGTCCAAACATCCTTATCAACCGTTAAGATACCCTTTAAGGTGTCAAGATCCATGTCAAGATCGGTAAGGTCGATATCTTCAGGCTTCGGAACATAGCCGATAGCGGTCTCAACAGCGTCAGCCTTGCCCTCGCAACGGTCAACTATCCAGTTGAGGACACGCATATTGTC
>CAJGCQ010000096.1 GCA_904501875.1 Clostridiaceae bacterium
CTTAGGTGCGGGACAGCCCATATTAATATCAATAAAATCAGGATTAAATTTTAAAGCAATCAGAGCCGCCTCTTTCATAATCTCCGGGTTGTTGCCGAAAAGCTGGGAGGCAAAAGGGCGCTCATTTTCAGCACAGCTCAAAAGTGAAGCTGATTTTTTGTCGTTAAGGGTAATGCCCCGTGCACTTGTAAGCTCGCCTACGGTAAACGCTGCACCGTGTTCTCGGCATATTTCCCGCATAGCACGGTCGGCAACCCCTGCCATGGGGGCAAGCGAGGCAAAACCTGTTATTTCAATATTTTTTATTCTCATAAATACGATTATAAAACAAAAACTTAAAATAGTCAATTTTTTGATAAAAATACTTTTAAGCTACGAAAATATGGTTTTTTTGTGCCGTTTGATTATTAGGCTTGCAATTTGTGACAAATTAGTGTATAATTCGTAATATAACAAATATAAACTATATCATTTGAAAAGAGTTTTATTATGTTCAAGAAATTTGAATCATCGTTGCTTTTACTGACTAAACTATTGATGTTTTGCCTTTGTGCTGCGGTTTTCTTTATAATTTACGGGCAAAAGTACGCCTTTTTGCTGATTCCTACCAGAACGTCCATAGTTACCTTGGGTGTTTTCGTAATTATGTATATGGCTATGACTGTTATATACGGCGGCTTTGATATCGGCAAACGCAAGAGCAAGCCCATAATCAATTCGCTTATTCTTTCGGTGTTTTTTACGGATATCGTTGCACATTTCTTTATGTGTATAATGAATGTAACCGTTGTTCATAACGGCAAGTTCGTGTATGAGTATCCTTTGCTTTTGTTGGCGGTTTATATTATTCAGGTCTTTTTGATTGTCTTAATGTCATACACCTGTAACGACCTCTATTTTTCATTTAAAAAGCCGCAAAACTGTATTATTATAACAAGACCCTCCGAGCAGACCGAAGGCATTATAGCAAAGGTTGGGCGTTATAAAAAGCAGTACAATATAACAAAGATTGTATATATTAATCAGCCTGATATATTTAAGGAAATTGATTCGGCAGATGCAATATTCTTTTACAATCTTTCGGTCACCGAAAGGAATGCATATGTTGAGTACTGCTATCATTTTAAAAAGGATATTTATTACAGCGTTGAGCTGTCTGATATTGTTGCTTTAAGCGGTAAAAGGGTTTATTTTGATGATAAATCAATGATACAGGCTGCCGTTAAGGGCATCACCTTTGAGCAAAGAGTTATTAAGCGCTTGATGGATTTGGCTATTGCAGGATTAGGGCTTTTAATAACTTCCCCGATATTCCTTATTACCGCTATTTGCATCAAAGCAGAAGATAAAGGCCCCGTATTCTATAAACAGAAGAGGGCAACCTATGCGGGTCGGTCTTTTGATGTGCTTAAATTCCGTTCGATGAGAACAGAGGACGGCTCGATTCACCGCTCTGTCACAAAGGACGACGATCGCATAACCCGGGTTGGAAGGGTTATAAGAAAATTCAGGATTGACGAGCTGCCTCAGCTTATCAATGTTTTAAAGAGTGAAATGAGCATAGTAGGCCCTCGGCCCGAAATGCTTGAAAATGTTGAGAAGTATACTAGGGAGCTTCCGGAGTTTGCCTACCGTAATCGTGCAAAGGCAGGTCTTACGGGTATGGCACAGATTTACGGAAAGTATAATACTTCTCCCAAGGACAAGCTTGTACTTGACCTAACCTATATTAATCAGTACAGCGTTTGGCTTGATATTAAGCTGATTTTCAGAACCCTGCTTGTCTTGCTTACTCCTGACCAAAGCACAGAGGCTTTTGAAGAAAACCCGTAAGATAAAAAGAATTAATAATTATTAAAACACCCGTCAAAACCAAAATGACGGGTGTTTTATACATATTGATTTTTCTTTAAAAAAGAAAATAGAAAAAATTTGTTTTTTTGTAAATTTGCTATTGACAAACGGGCAATTAAAGGATATAATATATTGGTCTCGGCGATACGGCTGTATAGCTCAGTTGGCTAGAGCATGCGGTTCATACCCGCAGTGTCATTGGTTCGAATCCAATTACAGCCACCATCGGCCCGGTGGTCAAGAGGCCTAAGACACCGCCCTTTCACGGCGGTAACACGAGTTCGAATCTCGTCCGGGTCACCAAAAATCCCGTTCACGAAAGTGAGCGGGATTTTTTCTTATTACCTATTACCTCTTGACTCTTGCCTCAAACAAAGCTTTTGTCAGCCTAAGAATAAAATCTTTCGGCGTAGCGGACGGCCTCCATTGCGTCCTTGGCGTAACAATCCGCCCGTATCTTGTCGGCGTATTCTTGCGTTAAAACTGCACCCCCCACAACGACCTTTATATCGGGGTCTGCCTTGTGAAGTAGGGCTATCGTCTGCTCCATTGAGGGGACGGTGGTGGTCATAAGGGCGCTTAATCCCACAAGCTTGCAGTTTTCCTTTAAAGCTGTTTCTACTACAATTTCGGGGTCAATATCACGCCCTAAATCGATTACATTAAAGCCGTAGCTTTCAAGCATAACCTTGACGATGTTTTTGCCGATGTCGTGAATATCTCCCTTTACGGTGGCAATAAGGAATTTCTTGCCGTTTTCACCTGCCTTGTCGGGTATTTTTCTTTTTATAACCTCGAATGCGGCAGAGGCTGCCTCGGCGCTCATTAAAAGCTGAGGAAGATACGCCTTTTTGTTTTCAAAAGCTGTTCCGATTTCGTCAAGGGCGGGTATAACGAATTTATCTATTATTTCAAGAGGTTCGGCGGTCTTGCTTAAAATTTCCGCCGCCTTGACCGTCGTTTCCTTTACTCCCTTTATAACCGCCGTTTTAAGGTCGGCGGGGTCGGTTTGGGGCTTTGCGTCTTCTTGCAAGGGGGCCTCCGACGCAAAGGCTATATAATCTGCACAGGCAGGGTCAATACCCGCTAACGCACGGTAGGCAAAATAGGAATTCATTATATCCGCCGAAAAGGGATTCATAATCGCACAGTCAAGCCCGGTTGTAAGTGCGGCGGTGAAAAAAGCAGAATTTACGAGTTCGCGGCGGGGGAGACCGAAGGAAATATTCGATACCCCGAGACTGGTTTTAATGCCCGCATTCTTTAACATTTTAATTGTTTTAAGGGTGATGTTGGCACTTTCCTGATTAGAAGAAATTGTAAGCGCTAACGGGTCAACTATTATATCCCGCCTTTCAATGCCGTATTTTTTTGCGGCATCAATTATTTTAAGGGCTATATTAAAGCGCTCCTCGGCGGTATCGGGTATGCCGTTTTCATCAAGGGTCAGGGCGATTACCGCACCGCCGTATTTTTTAACAAGAGGGAAGACACTCTCCATACTCGCCTTGTCCCCGTTTACCGAGTTTATAAGCGCTTTTCCGTTGTATGCACGAAGGGCGCTTTCAAGTACCGATTTATCGGTTGTATCAATCTGCAAAGGCAGGTCACATACGGCTTGGAGCTGTGTTACAACACTTAGCATCATATCCTTTTCGTCAATTTCGGGAAGACCTACATTAACATCAAGAATATGCACGCCCTTATCAGCCTGATTAAGGGCCTCGCCTAAAATGTAATTGATATCTTTGCGGCGAAGCGCATCCTTAAACTTCGGCTTGCCTGTGGGGTTAATGCGCTCTCCTATAAGCACAGGGTCTTTTCCTATTTCCACCGAGTGGGTGTATGAAGAAATAAGGGTTTCGGTGTGTATTTCAGGGTTTTTAAGGGGAATATCCCTCGTTTTTTCTATAGTCTTGCTTATAAATTCGGGAGTTGTACCACAGCAACCGCCCAAAATTGAGGCTCCGCAAAGGGCGATTTCCCGCATACTGTCAGAAAAATCGTCTGCATTTACATTATATACTGTAACGCCGTTTCTGCTC
>CAJGCQ010000097.1 GCA_904501875.1 Clostridiaceae bacterium
GCCGCCGATAAAAAACTTGGCTTTGACAAGCAGGCGCTTTATTCCTACAGCCTTAAATTCACCTTTAATACCGACGGGGGAATACTTAATTACCTTGACGGCAAACGCTTTACCGTAAATGAGGTATGGTTTGCTGATGAGCTTTTCGGCGAAAACTACCGCAATCTTTTAGAGAAATAGGTAAAACGGGACGGTGCTTATCATATGCACCGTCCCGTTTTTATTTATATGTTCTGCTTTTTAATTCCGAAAATCATTCTTAAAATACCGCTTAAAACCTTCGGACTTTTAACTAATACTACCTTCATACAAGCACCCTCCGCTTTTTAAATTTATCAGCAGCGCCAGCAGGAAATTCCGAGTATTATCACCCAAATTGCGAGTATCGCCACCAAAAATCTAGGAGGGCAAAAACAACTTATCAGCAGTCCCAAGGCAAAGGTAAGACCCACAACTCCCTTGTTAATGTTGAAGCGTTTTCGCATCTCGTTCCCTCCGTTAAGCAAAGCCAACAAATCCAAACCCTATTTTAAAGGATGGATTTTCGCCTTTGCTTTGTAAAAATACTCGTAAATCCGTCAGCCTGCGGGTGACGACAAGCCGAAAAGAGCCGAAATCAAGCCGTTTTAGGCGTGTTCGGATTTGTTGGCATTGCTTACAGTATTAGTATATAGAGAAAACGAAAAAATGTTACTTTAATTTATTTTTAGCGGTATTCCAGGGCTTTAAATCCTTTAATTCTTCAAATAAAGCCACATACGATTTATGTCGGCTTTCCGAAATTTTGCCGTTTTCTACAGCCCCGATTATATTGCAGCCCTTTTCAACCGTGTGGGTGCAGGAGGTGAATCGACAATCGTCCGCATATTCACTTAAATCACGGAAGCAGTATACAAGATTTTCCTTAAAGGAATAATCGTTACACTCACATTCAAGGGAAGAAAAGCCGGGAGTGTCGGCAACAAAACCGCCGTCAGGCAGACTAAACAGCTCGGTATGGCGGGTGGTATGCCTGCCTCTGCCAAGCTTTTCGCTTACATCGCCCGTTTGCAGCTTTAATTCACCGAATAATACATTAAGAATGCTTGACTTTCCAACCCCCGAATTACCCGTAAAGGTGCTTATACAGTCTTTAAGCTCCGTTCTAAGCGCATCAATGCCCTCCCCGTTCTCGGCAGATACCGTATAAACCCTAAAGCCTGCAGTTTTGTATATATTTTCCCAACTCTCAAAACCGCCCATATCACATTTGTTGAAGACTATTATCGGCTCGATTTCCTTATACTCGGCAAGTGCGGTCAGCTTGTCAATAATATAAGCATTTGGCGCAGGCTTTTCATATGAGGAAATGATAAAAAGCTTGTCGATATTCGCAACAGGGGGTCTTGAAAGCAAATTTTTGCGGGGCAAAACGGCGGTTACAACCCCCTTTTGCTCCCCTATCTGTTCAAACTCTGCTCTGTCTCCAACCAAAGGGGAAACTCCGCTTTCGCGGAAGCTTCCCCTTGCCTTACATTCATAGATTTTTTCACCGTCGGAAACATAATAAAAGCCTGAAATCGCCTTTGTAATTATTCCGTTCATTATCAGTCCGCCGTATCTGCACTGCTGCTTGTGCTTGAAGTGCTGCTTGAATCCGATGGACTGCTTGAGTTTGAAGCTTCCAAACTCATATCAGTGCTTGGTATCAACAGTTCCTCCCATTTGCTGAATTCGCCCACTTTATTACATTTTCCGGTTTTGAAATTAGCACTGATGCTGCACATATCAAGCTTCTTGCTATTTGCGGTCTTAATTTTAACAGTATAAATGACCGATTCACTTGTGGATACGATATTTTTGAATGTGTAACTCTTGGTATTCGAGCTCACCATTGAGCCCTCAGCAACCATTTTGCCTTCTTCATCATATAAAGACAAGCTATAATCTCCGTTAATTTCCTTGCCGCTTGGTATGTTAGGCAAATCCACAGTAATATTCATTGAAGAACCGGTACTTACATAAATTGTAACGGTTGAGCCCTCGGGAATCTTTGAGGAGCCGATATCAGGCTCCTGCTTTACAACATAGCCTACAGGACAGTACTTGTCTTCGGCGGTAATAGTCATTTCTTTAACCTCGGGGACAAGCTTTTTATCCTTAAGTTCCTTTTCGGCATCCTCTTTCTTCATACGCACAACCGAGGGAACCGAAACATCCTGAATTGACTTTCCGCTGCTCACATAAACCGTAATTTTAGCGTTTTCTTCTACAACCTGAGTGCGCTGGGGCTCTGTTTTAATAACAATTCCCTTTACCACATCCTCGCTAGGCATTTCGGTAACAACGGTCTCGAAGCCTGCGGCTTTAAGCTCAGAAACGGCGGCAGACTCGGTTTTGCCGTAGGTATCGGGCACCTTTTTAGTGGTCTGACCCTTGCTTATATAAAGGGTAATTGTAGCTCCCTTTTTAAGCTTTTGACCTTCAGCCTTTGACTGCTCGTAAACATAGCCGTATGCGTAATTCGCATTAGACTGCCATTCCTGCTCAAATTTATAGTTATCGGTATATTCCTTATTTGCCGTGATTTCCTCAATGGTTTTGCCCACGAAGTTAGGACAGCTGAGCTCATCCCCTGTGCCCGAAAGGAGCTTGGGAACAAAAATTGCGGCGAGTATTACAATAGCAATAACGAGGGTGACCGCTATTCCCGCAAGAATAGGAATCATATTGTTCTTTTCTTTTACCTCTTTTTCCTCTTCGGCATCCTCTATTTGCACGCTGTCATAATCAAAATTAGAGGAGACGAACTTTGTGGGAGAATCGTCCACAAAATAAGAGTAATCAAAGGTAACAGAGGGGTCCTTTCTGAACTGACCCAAATCGCAGAGCATCTCTGCCGCAGACTGATAACGGCGCTCGGGATTTTTCTGCATAGCGTGCATTGTTATCTGCTCAAGACCCAAAGGTATAGAACCGTTTATCTCGGTGGGGAGCTGCGGGTCACGCTGAAGCTGCATTATAGCCACCGAAACGGCGCTTTCTGCTTGGAAGGGCAGCTGACCTGTAAGCATTTCATAAAGCATAACGCCTACCGAATAAACATCTGCCTTCTCATCGGTGCGCTCGCCCCTTGCTTGCTCAGGGCTGATATAATGAACCGAGCCTATTGCCTTATCGGTAATGGTGCGCTGTTCGCTCCTTGAAAAACGGGCGATGCCGAAATCGGCAACCTTTATAGTACCGTCGGGCAGTACCATTATGTTCTGGGGCTTTACATCCCTGTGGACAATACCCTTATCGTGTGCGTGCTGTAGAGCCTTTAAAATTTGAATGGTAAAATGCACCGCATCTTTCCAGCGGAGGCTTCCTTCCCGCTCGATAAACTCCTTAAGGGTAATGCCGTCAATGTACTCCATTACGATATACTGAATAAGATCGCCGAAGCTTACATCATATACCTTAACGATATTCGGGTGGGAGAGCATCGCAATAGCCTTGGACTCATTCTTAAAGCGACGCACAAATTCTTCGTTGGAGATAAACTCCTCCTTTAGAATCTTAACCGCAACTGTACGGTTTTCCTGATTGTCATATGCCTTATAAACAACCGCCATACCGCCGACGCCGATAATCTCCTTGATTTCGTATCTGCCGTCAAGTCGTTTTCCTACAAATTTATCCATAAGTCTTTTCCTTTCTGATTAGTAGGCAAAGCTAAATGCTTTGGCTAAGTGCGACAACTGTTATATTATCTCCGCCGCCGTTCTGATTTGCCTTTAGGACAAGCATCTCCGGCACGGAGGATATATCCGTATTCTTAAAAACGC
>CAJGCQ010000098.1 GCA_904501875.1 Clostridiaceae bacterium
CGATAAAAATCGGACTTTTTCAGGAAAGAACTATTCCCTAAAGCCAAGGGAACTGTTCTTTTAATATTACATTTTAGATAGGTTTGTTTTGAGGTTATTAAGCTGTTCAGGGAGCTCTTTGGGAAGCTTATCGCCAAACTTCTTGTAATGCTCCTCGATTTCCTCGGCCTCCTTGGTCCAAACATCCTTATCAACCGTTAAGATACCCTTTAAGGTGTCAAGATCCATATCAAGATCGGTAAGGTCGATATCTTCAGGCTTCGGAACATAGCCGATAGCGGTCTCGACAGCGTCAGCCTTGCCCTCGCAACGGTCAACTATCCAGTTGAGGACACGCATATTGTCGCCGAATCCCGGCCAGATGAAGTTGCCCTCGTCATCGGTGCGGAACCAGTTGACATTGAAAATCTTAGGAGCCTTGTCGCCTAATTTCATGCCCATATCGAGCCAATGTTTAAAATACTCGCCCATATGATAACCACAGAAGGGAAGCATAGCCATGGGGTCACGGCGGACAACGCCTACTGCACCGGCGGCGGCGGCTGTGGTCTCGGAAGCCATAGCAGAGCCTATAAACACGCCGTTAACCCAATCCTTAGATTGATATACAAGGGGAGCGCACTTAGCACGGCGGCCGCCGAAGATAATAGCGGAAATCGGCACGCCCTCGCCTTTGTCAAACTCCTCGGAAATGCAGGGGCAGTTCTTAGCGGGAGCGGTAAATCTGGAGTTGGGATGAGCGGCATATGTTGACTTATCCGCCTTGTCGAACTTGGAAGCGTCCCACTTGTTGCCCTTCCAGTCAAGCGCATTCTGGGGAAGATTCTTATTAAGTCCCTCCCACCAAACGGTGTTGTCATCAAGGTCGAGCGCAACATTGGTGAAGATTGTGTTCTTCTTGGTGCTCTCAAGAGCATTAAAGTTGGAGTGAGCATTGGTTCCGGGAGCTACGCCGAAGAAGCCGTTTTCGGGATTGATAGCGTAGAGACGGCCGTCGGATCCTATCTTCATCCAGGAAATATCGTCGCCGACAGTCCAAATCTTATAGCCCTTCTTGCGGAGATACTCAGGCGGAATAAGCATTGCCAGGTTGGTCTTGCCGCAGGCAGACGGGAAAGCCGCCGCAACATACTTAACCTCTCCCTGGGGATTCTCGAGGCCTAAGATGAGCATATGCTCAGCCATCCAGCCTTCTTTCCAGCCCTGGTAAGAAGCTATACGCAGAGCAAAGCACTTTTTACCTAAGAGTACATTACCGCCGTAAGCGGAGTTGACCGAAATTATGGTATTGTCCTGCGGGAAGTGGCAGATATACCTGTTCTCGGGGTCAACATTGCATTTTGCGTGGAGGCCTCTAACCCAGTCGTTACTGTCGCCGAGCACTTCAAGTACCTTAGCGCCGATACGGGTCATAATAGCCATATTGAGAACAACATAGATAGAATCGGTTACCTCGATACCGATTTTAGCAATCGGAGAGCCAATCGGTCCCATAGAATAAGGAATTACATACATTGTGCGTCCCTTATAAGTACCGCGGGCAATGTTGTAAAGCTTTTCGTACATTTCCTTCGGGTCACACCAGTTATTGGTAGGACCTGCTTCTTCCTTTGTATCCGTGCAGATAAAGGTTCTGTCTTCAACACGGGCTACATCGTTAGGCAATGTTCTGTGCAGATAACAGCCCGGAAGCTTTTCTTCGTTAAGCTTAATCATTTCGCCTGTCTCGACTGCTTCCTTGCGAAGAGCCTCAAGCTGTTCCTCGCTGCCGTCAATCCAGACAACCTTATCGGGATTTACAAGCTCCTTGACCTCGTCAAGCCACTTTAAAACCGTTTTATTGTTGGTCATTTTCGTTTCCCCTTTTCAAAAGTTCAAATTTTTGCCTTATACAGTATAACTCATTTAGAAAAAAAATGCAAGAAGATTGTAAAAAAATTAACAATCTCTTAAACTTTTCGCAATTCGCTTTATAAAATTAAGTATTAGCAGAAGTTTCGAGTTTATAATATTGACATAAAGGAAAAAAAGTTATAAACTGTAAATATCAAGAAATAAGGACGGAAATATATGAAGGACGGTTTTATAAAGGTTGCCGCAGGGGTCCCTATTTGTACCGTGGCCGATGTTGCCGCCAACACAAAGGAGATTAAAAGGCTTATAGACAAAGCTGACCAACAGAAAATAAGTCTCTTGTGTCTTCCCGAGCTTTGCATTACGGGCTACACCTGCGGGGATTTGTTCTTTTCTGATGCTCTGCTTACTGCGGCGAAAAACGCCCTTAAAGAAATTACCGAATACACAGCAAGTAAATACCCTATAGTAGTTGTGGGTGTGCCGCTTATATATGTTTCAAAGCTTTTCAACTGCGGGGCGGTAATTTCGGGCGGGAAAATCTTAGGCATAGTTCCCAAAACCTATATGCCCAATTATAATGAGTTTTACGAGCAAAGGCATTTTTCCTCGGGGGTATTTGTAGGCAAGGATGCGTCTCTTAACATATGCGATACGACAGTACCCTTTGGAACAGAGCTTATTTTTGCGCATAACGAAATGCCCGAATACACCTTCGGTATAGAAATATGCGAGGATTTGTGGGCGGCGGTACCCCCATCGGAAAGGTTGTGTAGAGGCGGCGCTAACATTATTGTAAACCCCTCTGCTTCAAACGAGATTATAGGCAAGGCCGAGTACAGAGCCTCCCTTGTTTCCTCCACCTCCGCAAGGCTTTTGTGCGGATATGTTTACACCTCGTCAGGCAGCGGCGAATCAACCCAAGACTTGGTTTATTCGGGGCATTGCCTTATCTGCGAAAACGGTACAACCCTTGCCGAAAGCGCACCCTTCGAGGAGAGTGAGCTTACGGTTACCGAAATCGACCTTAAAAAGCTTGCGCGCGAGCGCCACAAAAACACAAGCTTTGAGCCTTTGACGGGTCTTAAAACTGTAACCTTCAGGCAGAAGCAAATCACTACGGAAATAACAAGAAGCATAGCCAAAAACCCCTTCGTCCCCACAGACAGCGCCGACATTAACTACCGTGCTGAGGCAATACTGAGAATACAGTCCTACGGGCTTAAAAAGCGGCTTGAGCACACCCGTTCAAAAACTGCGGTTATCGGCATTTCCGGGGGGCTTGACAGCACATTAGCTCTGCTTGTCACCGTGCGTGCAATGAAGCTATTAGAAAGACCGTTAAGCGATATTGTTGCGGTTACAATGCCCTGCTTCGGCACCACAAGCCGCACCCGTTCCAATTCCGAAAAGCTTTGCCGTCTTTTAGGGGTAAGCTTTAAGGAAGTAAATATCACTAAATCTGTAAATCAGCATTTTTCGGATATAGGACAAGACCCGACAAGCCTTGATGTAACCTACGAAAACTCGCAGGCCAGAGAGCGCACACAGGTGCTTATGGATATTGCCAACAAATCCGGCGGTATGGTAATAGGCACGGGCGATTTGTCCGAGCTGGCGCTCGGTTGGGCGACCTACAACGGCGACCATATGTCTATGTATGCGGTCAACTCATCGGTACCGAAAACACTTGTGCGCTACATTGTCCGCCACGAGGCGGAGAATGCCGAGCCCGCACTTAAAGAGGTGCTCCTTGATATACTGGATACCCCCGTTTCCCCCGAGCTTCTCCCTGCAGACGAAAATGGCGAGATTGCCCAGAAAACCGAGGATTTGGTGGGCCCTTACGAGCTGCACGATTTCTTCCTTTATCATATGCTACGGAGCGGCGAGTCGCCTAAAAAAATCTACCGTTTAGCAC
>CAJGCQ010000099.1 GCA_904501875.1 Clostridiaceae bacterium
GCGGGCCTGAAGGTGGACTACATAATCACCCATGAGCCGCCCTCCCTTGTTAAAAGCGCAATACTGCTTCGCCGAGGGGATGCCGACCGCACAAATAAGCTAAACGGATACCTTGAAGAAATAGGGCACTCCTGTGAATTCAGGCACTGGTATTTCGGCTCGCTGCACGAGGACAGGGTCATAACCGAACGCCATACCTGTGTCTTTAAGGATATGATACCCGTAACCGACTCAGCTTTGCCGCAAAAAAATTCGATAAAGCCGATAAAAAAAGAGATTTTCAGCTTTGTAATTGCAGACAAACAGAAATAATTGAAATTTTGCCGATAATATGATATAATAGTTTAAATTGTTTTTTAATTTAAGGATGTGAAAACTCTTATGCCAAGCAACGGGAAACTCTGCCCCGGCTGTATGAATGACAGCGGCGGCGAAAAAATATGCCCTATATGCGGGTACGATTCAACCAAGCAAAACCCTGAAAATTGCCTGCCGATAGGCTTTGTCCTGGGCGAAAGGTATACGGTAGGTCAGGCAAAACACACTAACGGCGAAGGCATTGCCTACATCGGTTGGGACAATTCGGAATCCTCTGTAATAACCTTAAGGGAATACTTTCCTTCAGGCTTTGCTGTAAGGAATGCCGATAAAACCGTAGGAATGGTAAAGGGCGGCGAATACACCTTTAACGAAGGGTTAATTGAGTTTATTGATATTAACCGCCAGATAATGGAGTCCTCCCTGCCTTCACAAATGCCCATAACCGATGTTTTTGAGGAGAACGGAACGGTTTACACCGTAACAAAGAGCATCTCTGCAATAACCCTGCGTGAGTTTTTGACAAAAAACGGCGGCACCCTTAAATGGGAGCAGGCAAGACCGCTGTTTTTACCCCTTATTGATACTATTAAGGGTATGAACGACCTTGGTATAATTCACGGCGGAATTTCCACAGATACCGTGCTTGTAGGCCGTGACGGCAAGCTGCGTATTTCAGGCTACAGCATTAAAAATCTGCGCCTAAATGACAGCCCCCTTGAAAGTGTGATTTTTCACGGCTTTGCCGCAATAGAGCAGTATGATTCCGTTATGCACACCAATGCGTATACAGATGTTTACGGACTTTGTGCGGTGCTTTTTGCGGTACTTATGGGAAATGTGCCTCCAAGGGCTACAGAAAGGCTTAACAACGACTCTATGACCGTTCCCGCAAAATTTGCCGAGGAGCTTCCGAGGCATGTTTTATCCGCACTTGCAAACGGACTTCAGGTGTTGCCGCAAAACCGCACCAAAAATATCGAAGCCTTTAAAAACGAGCTTGTATATGCCGAAATGTCGGACAGCTCTCCTCTAACCCGCAAGACAGAAAAGGCAGAGACGGCAAGCCGTAAAGTATCTAAAAAGAGCGGCAGTACAACCAAATATGTTGCTATCTCCTCTATATGCACCGCCGCAGTCTTTTTTGCAATCGTTGCTATACTTATCTTCACGGTTTTTAAGGGAGACTTTTTCGGTAATGACAGCTCTTCAGAACAAAGCAGTACTGTTTCGGTAAGTGCACCGTCGGTTGATGAAATAGGTGCTGTGGACAGCGGTGCAGAGGTCTCCGATGTGCTCTTTACCGTTCCTCAGCTTACAGGAAAATACTATGCCGAGCTTGCAGACACAACCGTGCCCGAAGCTGAGGTTTATGAAAAATTCGAGTTTGTCATTAAGAGCAAGGAATACAGCGATAAATATCAGCGGGGCCAAATCTGTGCCCAATCCGTTGCAGAGGGTACGGGTGTTGTAAGGGATACAAAAATTGAGCTTACAATAAGCCTCGGGCCTAAGGAAATTAAGATAGCCAATGTTTTTGGACTTGATGAAACAAACGCTAAGTTGGAGCTTTTAAAGCAAGGCTTCCTTTATGATAATATCGAAGTAACCGAAAAATACGATGAGGACCACGAGCCCGGCACCGTGCTTGAGCAGGAGCCTAAATACGGCACGCAGGTAAGCGCCGATTCAGCGGTTAAAATTTATATCAATTCTTATACGGGTTCATCCGATTCCTCGGAAACAGATTAAAATACCATTAAATATTACAATCCCCTTTGTTTGATGAGATTTATCAAACAAGGGGGATTTTTTATATTAAAATAATCCGAATAGTATACAAGCCGCCAATCATATTTTTATAATGGTTATAGATAGTTGGAATAGTGTCAACTACTTTATTTCGACACCGAATCTTCGATTTGGTAACAAATTTTCAAAGGAAATTTGTCTATAGTCATTATTATGTAACCACTCATTATAAAAGGAGAGGCAGTTATGAAATTTTTAATAATAACAAAAAAGCATATTATGTTGGGAATCGCTGCGGTGTTAGCTGTGACGGGTATAACTATCGGCTCTATGAGTGCCTTTGCAAACAATGACCGAAGGTTGCCGATTTACTGTGTCGAAACCGATAAAAAACAAATCGCAATCAGTTTTGATGCCGCTTGGGGGAATGATGACACCCAAACGCTCATAGATATTTTAAAGGAATACGATGTGCCCGCAACCTTTTTTATAGTGGGCTCTTGGGTAGATAAATATCCCGAATCGGTAAAGGCGCTCGCCGACGCAGGGCATCAGATTCAAAACCACTCCAACACCCACCCGCATATGCCCCAGCTTTCAAAGGAGCAAATGCGGGATGAAATAGAAAGCTGTAATAAAAAGATTGAGGCGATAACCGGCGTCTGCCCTACCCTTCACCGCCCGCCCTACGGGGACTATGACAACGCCCTTATAGAAACCCTCGCCAGCCTTAATATGTCAACTATACAGTGGGATGTTGAAACACTTGCAACAAAAGTAATAGTGTGATATAATATGCAAGGAAAGGATATCTTTTGTGGTGCTTCAAGCAGTGAAAAGGATAAGATTTTCAAAGAGATACTTGATATTATATACAAAAACAAAGGGGAAGTAAAAAATGATAGCGATATACGCCCGACAATCAATAGACAAAAAAGAATCGGAGAGCATAGAAACACAGGTAAATGATTGCCTTAAATTAATTCGTGATGAGCAATACATAATATACAAAGACAAAGGGTTTAGTGGCAAAAACACCCAAAGACCCGATTTACAAAGAATGTTAGATGATATCAAGTGTCATAAAATTAATGCCGTTTATGTTTATCGTTTGGATAGAATAAGCAGAAATATTGTAGACTTTTATCAACTATATCAATTTATGGAAGATAATAATTGCTCGTTTGTTAGTGCAAATGAAAAGTTTGACACATCAACATCAGCGGGTAAATTGTTAATGAACATACTTGCCAGCTTCGCACAAATGGAACGAGAAAGCATCCAAATGCGAGTTAAGGATAATTATTATCACCGCATACAAGACGGCAGATGGGCAGGAGGTCCTGCACCATACGGATACAAGAACGGAAAAATCAATGATAAAATACCTACACTATATAAAATTGATGATGAAATGTCTGCCGTTAAATTAGCATTTAATCACTACGAGGATGATTTTTCAATGTCACTCGGCAAAGTGGCAAGGTTGCTTGAAAACAAAGGATATCAAAGCAGAAAGAGAAAAACCTTTGATAATGTTACAATCGCTCGTATTTTACAAAACCCCGTTTATGCAATAGCAGACGAAACA
>CAJGCQ010000100.1 GCA_904501875.1 Clostridiaceae bacterium
ATTTTTTTATTAGAGAGGTGCGGCAAATAGATGCCATAGACTTAAAAATAATAACCATTCTTCAAAATAATTCCCGTATGCCGTTAAAGGTTTTGGCCGAGCAGTTTTTCTTGCCCCCCGCCACTGCACACCACATCTTCCCCGTGGGTTAGGCCTTGAAGTCCTCAAATCCAAAGATTAAGAAGGTTATTCTAAGCTTGATTATACCGAACATTTGTTCATATGTCAAGGACGGATTTATCATTACATAAAACAGCACCCTCCTTAAATAGGAAGGCGCTGAAAATTTTAAATTATTAAATTAATTATCAAAACAGCAGTGCTCCGGCGCCATAGGTGACAAAAGACACTATTACTGCCGCTCCCAAAACACCCAACGCTATTGCGGGAAATGCTTTTTTAAGGGGCATTTCAAGCATCGCCGCCACAAGCGCACCCGTCCACGCTCCCGTGCCGGGAAGAGGAATAGCAACAAGTATAAAAAGTCCCCAAAATGCGTATCTCTGCACCGTGGCCGATTTTTTTTCTGCCCTTTTTTCAAGGCTGGTTACAAATCCATCAAGCTTTTTGCTTGTTTTTCTAAGCCACGCAAAAATCTTTTTAATGAAAATAATAATAAACGGTACGGGAACGAGATTTCCTACAATCGATACCCCGATTGCAACTAAGGGACTAAGTCCTGCACCCACCCCTATAGGTATTGCGCCTCTCAGTTCGATAACAGGAACCATTGAAACTAAAAAGGTCATCACAACTTTTCCAAAAAATGTGTTAAAGAAACTCAACTCTATTCCTCCGAATGTTTTATTTTTTTTGCAGCCGAAAATATCTTTTTAATAAAAGGTAAAAGAAATTTTAGGTTTATCGCCGCCAAAGCAATAACGCAAATTGCCTGAACGGGAATCCAGAGCGGCAACTCAAGCACGGAAAAGACCGTCTGTACCATAATAAGTGCTGTATTCACCGCAATATGCCTGCTGTTCAGCTTAAAGGGAATATACCTGCGGGAATTTACCGCCCGTATTATAAATACCGCAAAATAGCTTAAAAATGTAGCTATTGCCGCACCCTGAACCCCAAGAGGCGACGGAATAAGCAATAAATTAAGCGAAATATTTATCATCGCACCCGACATAGAGGTGACAAAGGATATTACGCTACGCTTTGTGACCACATAAACCGAACCCATAAAGGAAGAAAATGAGGAAAAAACCGTAGCCGCAGCCAATAGCGGAATATACTGCCATGCAGAATGGTACTGCCGGGTTGAAAGAATCGTGATTGCGGGCTTCGCAAGGGCTATCACAACCCCTGCCGAAAGAAACATAACCGCCTGAAAGGAGCGCCAGACATTTGCAAAAAACTTAATATGCTCTTTTTTGTCTCCGTGGGATTCGGTAACCGCCGAGAACTGCCAAGCCTGCATAAATATTGTTGAAACCAGGGTTAAAATAGTAGGTATTTTATAGGATACCGCATAAATTCCGTTTTCGGTACTGCCTATAATCGCATTTACCATATAGCGGTCGGAAACGCTGGTTATCCACCAAAATATCGTCGTGGGAATAAGGGGTATGCTGTACCTAAGCATTCGCTTAAAGGCAATTTTATGCAGGTGAGAAGTAAACTGCGTCCAAAGCTTTTCTTTTACAAAGAGGAAAATTGTAGACAAAAAGTCCGCCAGCACTACCGAAAGCACATAGCCCGTAACTCCTATATTCATACCCGCAAGGAAAAGAATGTTAAGACCGATTACAAGCGAGGTGTTAATAATGCCCTGCACCGAAAAGAGCACCGTATTGCCCCTCGCTCTTATAAAATGCGCACAGAGCGAATGGTAGCAGGAAGCCATTGTGTAAATAACAATAAGCCAAATATAACCCCTGAGCTCCTTAACCAAATTAAGAAGCGGAATTATCGCCAAAAAGAGCACCGAGCCCGCCGTTATCGTAACAAAGCCCACCGTGAAAACGCTCCGCCGACCCCGCTCATCATCCAGCGCAAAACGGAAAACACCATCGGTAATCCCGAGGGAAATAATTGGGAAAAGCAGGTTTGCTGTTTGGGTAATAAGGTCTGCCGCACCGTAATCCGAAGGCGTCAGATAGCCCGTATAAAACCGCACCATAAAGAAAACCAGTATTTTTGAGCCAAAGGTACCGATGCTTATAAGGAAAGTATTGGATAAAAGTGTTTTATATTTATTCAATCTCCTTACCTCCTAAGCATAATATAATACCGATTTTATTATAATAATACCATAATTATTTCCTTTTTACAACACAAAAATTCCCCGCACTTATAGATGTTAGATATTATATGTTAGATACGGGCAGGCGGGAACGCGCGTCGCCTAAAATCTACCATCTAATGTCTAAAATCTAATTGACAGCCCGCCTTAAAAAATGTATAATTTAAAAAGAAAAATAGGCGGTGTGAAAAATGATTGATAAAAGTATTAAAAAACTTGTTTGTTACGGATTGGAAAAAGGTCTGTTTGGCGAGCGGGACAGAATTTATGTTACAAACCGTATTCTTGAAATTTTAAATTTGGACGAATTTTACTGCGATGAAGACTTCACTGATGTAAACCTCCAGAAAACCTTAAAGGAACTGCTCGACTTTGCGGTTGAAAAGGGACTTATAGAGGACAGTATCGTTCACCGTGATTTGTTTGACACAAAGCTTATGGGCGCTATGATGCCCCGCCCCTCCGAGGTGACCGACAGATTTAATGAATTATACAAGGACTCGCCCAAAGCGGCGACCGATTATTTCTACAATCTCAGCTGTGACAGTGATTACATAAGGCGCTACCGTGTGGAAAAGGATGTTAAATGGGTTACAGATACCGAATACGGCGGCCTTGATATTACAATTAATCTTTCAAAGCCCGAAAAAGACCCCAAGGCGATAGCTGCGGCAAAGAACGCTCCTCAGGCAGGTTATCCTAAATGTATGCTCTGCCGTGAGTGCGAGGGCTACGCAGGAAGACTTAACTTTCCCGCAAGGCAGAATCACAGGGTTATACCCGTTAAAATCAACTCCAGCGACTGGTGCTTCCAGTATTCGCCCTATGTTTACTACAACGAGCATTGTATAGTATTTAACGCAATGCACACACCTATGGCGATAAACCGTGATACATTTAAAAAACTGCTGGACTTTGTAAAACAGTTCCCCCATTATTTTGTAGGCTCAAACGCCGATTTGCCGATTGTGGGCGGTTCTATTTTAAGCCACGACCATTTTCAGGGCGGCAACTACACCTTTGCTATGGCAAAGGCTGAGGTTGAATATCCCCTTTCCTTCGAGGGCTTCCGCGATGTTAAAGCAGGCATTTTAAAGTGGCCTATGTCGGTAATACGCCTTTCCAGCCCCGATTCCGACCGTCTTATAGAGCTTGCCGATAAAATTTTAAAGGCTTGGCGCAGTCATACTGATGAATCGGCATTTATATTTGCCGAAACAGAGGGCGAGCCCCACAACACCATAACCCCAATTGCTCGTAAAAAGGGAG
>CAJGCQ010000101.1 GCA_904501875.1 Clostridiaceae bacterium
AAGAGGGTAAGCACAACCTTAAATACTGGCGTTGTGAGGAATATTTGGGAATAGGCCCGTCGGCACATTCTTTTTTAACGGGCGAGAGATTTTACTACCCAAGGGACAGCCGAGCCTTTTTAAGGGGCGAGCCACCTATATCTGACGGGAAAGGCGGCGAGGAAGAAGAATATATAATGCTGGCTTTAAGACTTAAAGAGGGTCTTTGCTTTAAAAAATACCGTAAGCGTTTCGGCAAGGACCTGCCCGACAGTATAAAAAAAGCCGCCCTGGCGCTTCAAAACGCAGGACTGCTTGATATAAATGATGACAGTATCTCCCTTACCGATTGCGGTATGCTTTTATCCAACAGCGTAATAACAAATTTACTGGAGAACCTATAATGAAAACACTTAGAATACATCTTATACGCCACGGCGCCACTGACGCTAATTTTGCGGGGCAGTATATCGGCTGTAAAACCGACCTGCCGTTATCTCCCGAAGGGCTTAATGAATTACGGCTTTTGAAGGACGATATTGAATACCCTGAAATTGAGCGGCTTTATTCAAGCCCGATGCTTCGTTGCCGACAGACGGGAGCGGTGCTTTATCCCAATATTGAAATTATTCCTGTGGAGGATTTAAGGGAGTACGATTTCGGCTCGTTTGAGGGCAAAACTGCCGCAGAGCTTGAGAGCGACCCCAATTTTATCCCCTGGACCTCGGGCAAGCTTTCCGCCCCTCCCGGAGGAGAGGATAATTCCGAATTTATTAGAAGGCTTTGTATAGGGCTAAACAAAATAGTAATTGATATGGCGAATGACGGCATCACCGATGCGGGTGTTATTATGCACGGGGGAGCAATTATGATGCTCTTAGGCGTTTCGGCGGTACCCCACCATAAGCCGGTTGAATGGACTGCCGACTGCGGCAGGGGATATTCCATTCGTGTCACTCCGTCGCTTTACGGCAAAAGCGGGGTTGTAGAGGCTTACGGTATTATTTAAGCTTTGCCGAAAATGGCATTGTATGCGGTCTTTGCGGCGCTTATATCAGTATTACAGCGTATGCGCCATAGCTTGCAGGAAGTAATAAGCCTATTAGTGAGCGCAAGCCCGCTTGCCGCCGTGGCCGGCTCTTTCGGAATGTATAGCTGTTTTAATAACAAATTAATCGCTTCGTCTGCACCGATAGGCTCGCAGGAATTTTCTTGTGCTCGCTCTATAAAGCAGATATGGCGAAGCGGTACACGCTTGTTACAGCTTAAACCTTCTTTGCCGTTCCAGGGCGAGCCGTAGGCGTACGGGGTTTCGGGTTCATTCTCCAAAAAGCGGACAAAGGGCTTATCGCCGTTTACTATTGTAAGGCCTTCGCCTAAAAGCTTTTGCCATAACATCATATGGGTGGTTTTTCCCGTACCGCTTGCGGCAGAAAGAGCTATACCGTCGCCGTTTACTTCAAAAACCGCCGAATGGAGCAAGAAACCGCCGTGTAAAGGAAGCTTATCCGAAATCTTGCGGCAAAGGGCAATAAATTCAAGATACTGCGGTGAATAACCGCAGTCATTTTTTTCGGCATTAATATCTTCAGCTGTTATTACAATTTTTTCATCACAAATTGCGTCATTGGGAATAAAGTATTCTTTGCATTTCTCGGCAATGCTCTTATGAATATTGCTTATATCGTAGTTTATATCGGCAAATCTGCATTTCATTATATTTGTTCCTTTTTTATTCTTGGATTATATTATTTGCTTTCCGCTTTCCCAAATGCCTTTTACACCGTCGTTTTCAAAAAAGAGGTCTATACCCGTATTATTGATACCTGAAAAGCTGTCAATACTTCTCACCGCTGAAACATAGTCGCAAATTTCACGGTTAGTGGCATACCAAATATCACCCTTACCTGAAAGCTTTTTACAAAGAGTTTCCATATCCGCCCAACGGTCGGAATCGGCTTTATCAAATTCAAAGGAATGTCCCCAAATATAGAAAACACTTAAATTTTCCGGCTCATTATCTAAAAAAACGCCTGCAAGGTCATTTACCTGCGGGTCATGGTCGTGGCAGGTGGGATGCCATTTAAGAAAATCTTGGGGCAAAGAAAAATTATGCGTATCCCTGATTGTGCGGGCATAATGTATGCCGAGCTCCTTTAAATGTTCGGCGGTGGCATCATTGTAACACCCGTAAGGATAGGCTAATCCCACAGCCTTAACCCCGCAAAGCTCTCCTATTTTTTCACAGTCTTTTTGCACCTGAAAATCAAAAATATCCTGCTCTGCTTTTATTAAATCTATATGGTCAACCGTGTGGGAAGCTATTTCAAAGCCTTTATACAGAGCTTTTACCTCGCTCTCGTCTATGCGGTTGTACTCGCAGTAAAACCCGCCGTGATTATCAAGATGACCAAGCCTACCAAAGGACCCCGTATTAATATTAAATGTAGCAGACAGCCCGTACTTTCTGAAAATGTCGGTGAGCCTACGGTCCTGATAAGTGTTATCATCGTAACTGAAGGTCAGTGCCTTTTTCTTAAAATCGGGATATAGAAAGGTTATCATAAAATACTCCTTTAATGTGAACGCTCTCCTTTAATTTTAATATATCCGTAAAAGAAAGTCAATGATAACGGAATTTCTTTCAACAGTATCACCTTTGTTTATTGTACTGCTAAAAAGAAAAAAGCAAGGCAGAGCCTTGCAAAACACTTTTTCATTTTTCAATATTACTTATTACTACCAAAGCCCCCAAAGGCGGATTTAGTGAAGGGTGAAGAAGTAAAAATTAAAGTCCCAAAGACTTACGCCTTTGGGACTTTGGTGCGAGTGACGAGACTTGAACTCGTACGTCATTGACACACGCCCCTCAAACGTGCCTGTCTGCCTATTCCAGCACACTCGCATTTATCGTGCCAGGTTATTATATCAAACCAAAGTCCGATTGTCAACAAAAATTTTAATAAAATTAAATTTCACTTGAATTTTTTTAAAAATAGTCTATAATTATACGCTCTAGCAGCAAATGCGTAAGCCCGTCCGGGCTTACGCATTTGCTTTAATTATTCGATTTCAATATTTTTAATTCCGTGTTCAAGGATAAGATAAATATCAAGAGGGTGATGATATGCTTATAGTAAAATTAATTTGCAAGGAATATTACAATAAAAAAATACGGAGAGTTGCCTACCAAATATATTGTGTCATATCAAACAACAGATGAAAAAATAAAATGTGAAGATTGCGGCAAGGAGGACTACCTTATATATATTACAGAGCCTGCAGACCCTAAGAAATGTAAATTGAAATTCATATAAAAATAAGGATAAATACATATCTTCCACAAGATATTGTGACTTTTGAGACTGTTCGACAACAAGCAAAAATTTTTTCAAAAAAAGTTTAAAAAAAGTGTTGACAAGAGGGGATGGTTGTGGTATTATAATCAGGCGCTCTAAAAAAGCGGGCGCAAAACGGACCTTGAAAATTAAACAACGACGATAATAAGGACCCGACAATTCT
>CAJGCQ010000102.1 GCA_904501875.1 Clostridiaceae bacterium
AATGCTCATCCGCATTTAAGCCAAAACGGTAAGTTTGCAGTAGTCCATAACGGAATAATAGAAAATTACACTTCCCTTAAAGAGGAGCTTATAAGCGAGGGGTTCAAATTTAAAAGCGAAACCGATACAGAGGTTATTCCCCAACTTTTGCAAAAATACTATAAGGGCGACCTTAAAGAGGCGGTTAAAAAGACAACACAAAGACTTACAGGTTCATACGCACTGGGTATTATTTCTACCGATTACCCCGAAACAATAGTGGCTGTAAAGCATTTCAGTCCGCTGATTATAGGCATATCCAACGAGACGGCGATTATCGCTTCCGATGTAACGGCAATCGTTTCCCATACTAAGAAGATTTTGTATGTAGAGGACGGCGAAACTGTATATTTAACACCCGATTCTGTTAGCATTTTTAACACTGATGGCGATGAAATAAAACGGGATTTTTCTCTGATTGACTGGGATGTAGACTTGGCTGAAAAAGGCGGATATTCCCATTTTATGATGAAAGAAATAATGGAACAGCCGGGTGCCGTTAAGCAGACGATTGAAAGCCGCTTAAATGGCCGTGAAATAGTATTCGAAGGGCTAAAGCTCGACGAGGCAAAGCTTAAAACCCTTGAACGCATCGAAATTATTGCCTGCGGCTCGGCTTATCATGCGGGTATGGTAGGAAAGTACGTCTTTGAGGAGCTACTGAGAATCCCCACCAATGTTGATCTTGCCAGCGAATACCGCTACCGCAACCCCATTACAAACAAGAAGACCTTAACTATTATAATAAGCCAGTCGGGTGAAACTGCCGATACATTAGCGGCACTTAAGGAAGCGAAGCGACTTGGCTCCCACACCCTGTCTATTGTAAATGTTGTGGGAAGCTCTATAGCTAATGCCTCAGATGATGTTATCTACACCTGGGCAGGCCCCGAAATCGCAGTTGCAACCACAAAGGGCTACACAACCCAGCTTTCCGTGCTTTATATGATAGCTATCTGGGCGGCAAGACTTCTTGAATCTGCCGATTCCGATAGGGTTGAGAAGATTTTTGACGACCTTTTAAGACTGCCCGAACTTATCGAAAAGGTACTGCTTGAGGAGCCCAAAATCAAGGAGCTCGCAAACCACCTTGGTGACCCGGAATCACTTTTCTTTATCGGTAGGAACATAGATTATGCCGTATCACTTGAAGCATCACTTAAATTAAAGGAAATTTCCTATATTCATTCCGAGGCATACGCCGCAGGCGAGCTTAAACACGGAACAATTTCCCTTATTGAGGCGGGCAGAACGGTTATCGCCCTTGCCTGCTACGAGGACCTGTTTGACAAGCTTTTAAGCAATGTAAAGGAGGTCAAGGCCCGAGGTGGATATGTTATCGCCTGTGCAACCGAGGGTCACACCGAAATCGCCAAAGAGGCCGAGGAGGTTGTCTATATTCCCAAGGTTGACCCACTGCTTTTAGCTTCTCTCGAGGTAATTCCCTTCCAGATGTACTCTTATTATGTTGCGCTTTACAAGGGTTGTGACATTGATAAGCCCCGAAATCTCGCAAAATCCGTTACTGTAGAATAATTTTTTTAAAAAACCGCCTTTTTTGGATAGACAAAAGAGGCGGTTTAGTATATAATATCTTATGTATATAAAGTTTAGGCTGGCGAGAGTCGAACCCGTTACGGTTTGGGTATCCGACTTTTCCCGCCTGCTTTGCACTCATTTTTGAAATACGGCGTATTGCAAGTGATGAGACAAGTACGAACAAAATTATTCAAATGTCAGGCGTGACGGGTTCGACTCTCGTCAGCCTAAACGGAGGTTACTATGGAAAAGGTTTTAGTGCTTGACTTCGGCGGTCAGTATAATCAGCTTATTGCAAGAAGAGTCAGAGAAAACAATGTTTATTCCGAAATACGCCCCTACACTGCCCCGATTGAGGAGATAGCTGCGGCGGGCTACAAGGGAATAATTTTAACGGGCGGACCGAAAAGCGTTTACGGCGAAAACGCCGTTCTGTATTCCAAAAAGCTTTTTGAGCTGGGAGTACCGATTTTGGGCATCTGCTACGGCGCACAGCTTATGTCCCATATGCTGGGCGGCGTGGTTGAGGCTGGTGCTAACGAGTACGGCAAGGTTGAGGTAAAGGTGGACCAAAAGAGCAAGCTTTTTGCCGATATCCCCGCTAAGACCGTCTGCTGGATGAGCCACACCGATTATATTAAGCAAATTCCCCTCGGCTTTAAGATTATCGGCAAAACAGATGATTGCCCCGTTGCGGCTATGGAAAATGCGGCGGACAAGCTCTATGCCGTGCAGTTCCACCCCGAGGTTATGCACACACAGCTCGGCTCACAGATGATAAGGAACTTCCTTTACAATGTCTGTGAATGTAAGGGCGAGTGGACAATGTCCTCATTTACGACCCACACCATTGAAGATTTAAAGAACAAAATCGGTAATAAAAAGGTACTTTGCGCCCTTTCAGGCGGTGTTGACAGCTCGGTTGCCGCACTTTTACTCCACAGGGCGGTGGGTGACAACCTCACCTGCATCTTTGTTGACCACGGACTTCTCCGTAAGGACGAGGCAAATCAGGTAAACAACCTGTTTAAGGGTACATATAATATAAATCTTATTTCAATCGATGCGTCCGAGCAGTTTTTGGGTCAGCTTAGAGGCATAAGCGAGCCCGAACAGAAACGCAAAATAATAGGCAGAGAATTCATCCGTGTTTTCGAGGCAGAGGCTAAGAAAATCGGCAAGGTTGACTACCTTGTTCAAGGCACAATCTACCCCGACTGTATTGAATCGGGCGTAGGCGATGCCGCACTTATCAAGAGCCACCACAATGTGGGCGGACTACCCGATCATGTGGATTTTGACGAGATTATCGAACCCCTTAGAGACCTCTTTAAGGACGAGGTTAGAAAGGTCGGTCTTGAGCTTGGTATGCCCGAGAATATGGTTTACCGTCAGCCCTTCCCGGGCCCCGGCCTCGGTGTCAGAATCATTGGAGAGCTCACAAGGGAAAAAATCGCCATTTTGCAAGACGCCGACGCTATCTTCCGTGAGGAAATTGCCAACGCAGGGCTTGACCGTGAAATCGGTCAGTACTTCGCTGTGCTTACCAATATGCGCTCGGTGGGTGTAATGGGTGACTTCAGAACCTATGATTACACCGTAGCTCTAAGAGCAGTTACCACCAGCGACTTTATGACCGCTGACTGGGCAAGAATACCCTACGATGTTCTCGACGCCGCCTCCCGCCGAATAGTAAACGAGGTCAAGGGTGTAAACCGCATTGTCTATGATATAACCTCCAAGCCCCCCGCAACTATCGAGTGGGAATAATTTGCAATATTTCAGCAAATTTGATTTATCCTCTTCGAGGCAATTTTCTTTGTTCTTTCGCAATTGGATGAATCACTGCAAAAGCAAACAATACAGTAATTTTGAAGACCTTGTGTCATCGTAAACAATGATCAAGGT
>CAJGCQ010000103.1 GCA_904501875.1 Clostridiaceae bacterium
ACCTCAATTTTATACTATGCGCTGGTGTTTTCAATGATAGTGCCCTTTCAAATGGTAATGTTTACGATGTCAAAGGTTGCAAATGACTTGCATCTTGACAATCCTTTTGGTATAATATTAATATATTTAGGCTTCGGTGCGGGGCTTTCAGTCTTTATGTTTACGGGCTTTATCAAAACCGTACCCTTAGGCATAGAAGAGGCTGCGACTATTGACGGCTGTAATCCCTTTCAAACCTATTGGCAGGTGGTTTTCCCAATTTTGAAGCCTACTGCTATTACGGTTGCGATACTGAATACGATGTGGATTTGGAACGACTATCTTCTACCGTATCTTGTTATCGGCAGCGATTATAAAACAATCCCCATCGCCGTCCAGTATTTAAAGGGTGGCTACGGCTCTGTGGATATGGGGGCTATGATGGCGATGCTGGTGCTTTCTATCATTCCCGTAGTCGTATTTTATCTTTTTGGTCAGAAGTATATTATTAAAGGGGTTGCGGCGGGTGCTGTTAAAGGGTAACGAAACAAAATACAAAAAGGAAAGCGGTGTGCTTTTGCACATTTCCTCCCTTCCGTCAAGCCACGGAATTGGCGATTTAGGCAGGGAAGCATACCGCTTTGTGGATTTTTTAAAAAGCAGCCGCCAGACCTACTGGCAGCTGTTCCCACTTTGCCCTGTGGGTAAGGGCAATTCACCCTACAGCTCAGCAAGCGCCTTTGCGGGGGAAATTCTTTTTATCGACCTCTACGGTCTTGTGAAAGACGGGCTTTTAAGCGGAGATGAGATACCTGAGCAGGATTTTCCGAAGAACGCTGACTACAATAAAGCACGGGAGTTTAAACTTCCGCTTATAAAGAAAGCGGCGGAACGTTTTAATCCGAATTCACGAGATTTTAAAGTCTTTTTAACCGAAAATGCCTACTGGCTTGATGATTACGCACTTTTTATGGCGATAAAAGCGGCTTATCCCAATAAAAGCTTTACCGAGCTTGAGGATGGGCTAAAATACCGTCTGCCTGAAGCTATAGACCGTTTTAGAAAGAAACATTCTGAGCAGATTTTATTTTACAAAATCATCCAGTACCTGTTTTTTGCGCAATATTCAAGGCTTAAAAAATACGCCGCAGAAAACGGTGTAAAGCTGATAGGTGATATTCCGTTTTATGTTCAGCTTGAAAGCGCTGATGTTTGGAGCAATCCCGATATTTTCCGTTTGGGCAGGGATATGACCCCTGTTTTGGTGGCGGGAGTTCCGCCCGATCGCTTTTCCGAAGAGGGGCAGCTGTGGGGCAACCCGATTTATGATTGGGACTACCAAAAATCCACTGATTATGACTGGTGGCGCAAGCGCCTTACCCACAACGCAAAGCTTTACGATGTGATAAGAATTGACCATTTCAGGGCTTTTGCAGATTATTACACAATACCCTACGGTGCAAAAACCGCCAAAAGCGGAGTTTGGGAAAAGGGGGCGGGCTTACCTTTTTGGAATTTGATGAAACCGCATATAGAAGCCGAAATTATAGCCGAGGATTTGGGCGGAGATACTCCCGAGGTTAAAAAGCTTATTGAAGACACAGGCTTTCCCAATATGAAGGTACTGCAATTTGCCTTTGACTCCGACCTTAACAATCCTTTTTTGCCGAAAAACTATGATCGCAACTGCATTTGCTACACGGGCACCCACGATAACGATACAACAAGAGGCTGGTTTGAAAAATTAAACGAGCATCAGCGGACAATGTTTTCTCACCTTGTTCCTGCGGATAAATCGGGCTCGGCGGTCCTTAGTCTTATTTACTTTGCTATGAAATCTAAGGCGAGAATGGTCATAATACCTATGCAGGACTATTTACAGCTTGATTCTGATGACCGGATTAACACTCCGGGAGTGCCCTTCGGTAACTGGGAATGGAGACTGTCACTGAACGATTTAACCGATGAGCTCGCAGAGGAAATCAAACGCCTTAGCACAGGACGGAATGATGGATGAAAGAAAAGTTTCAGTAAAAATTCCAAGAACTTAAAGTTCTTGGAATTTTTGGCTGGGGCGGCAGGATACTCTGCGCCCGCATTATTTTGACCGCTCCGAGCGGTTGCCAAAATAATTTGCGGTGCTCGAGACTTCACAGTCCGCAAAGGTTAACGCACCTTTGCGGCTGCTTCGGCGAACCTACGGTTCTCATCCTGCTCTAAACATAACAAAACAAGCACCACCTAAAGGTGATACTTGTTTTGTTTGGCTGGGGCGGCAGGATTCGAACCTACGCATGCAGCAGTCAAAGTGCTGTGTCTTACCGCTTGACGACGCCCCAATATTAAATTAGCGAAAAAGCGACTTGATTCAACAAGTCGCTTTTTTGTGGGGTGGAAGATGGGACTCGAACCCACGGTCTCCAGTGCCACAAACTGGCGCTTTAACCAACTAAGCTACATCCACCGTAGCGCAAAAACTATTATACCATATTTCTTTTTTTTGTCAACAAAAATTTTCGAAAAATACGGAAATATTTTTTAATAGCTACAGAGAAAAATCTTCAGGTTTATAGCCGTCGGCAATTTTTACCTTTTCGGGCACTCGCCTTAGCGGGTCGTATTTATAATGTCGACAATAATCGTTGGGAGTGGTCACACCCCGTTTTTTGCATAGAACCTCTTTAGAAATCAGCGAGTCCTTGCCGAAAACACAGTATTTGCAGGAGCGGGGAAGCTCCTTGTTAAATATAGAAGACATATTCATCACCGTATGTATTATACTATATCCCGAAGTAAATTTCCAGTCCTTTTTTCGGAAAACAGCGATATTATAAGCACTATTACCATTGAAAGCATCGATAAAGACAAGGCAATACCGTTGTATGTGGGCGTGTATTTAACTGCGGCAGAGACGGTAACGGCTATTCCGAATGCCTTTAAAAGCAGAACCGTAATTAGAGCGGAAAGAATTCCGTGGGCTATTCTCGAAAGGGTGAAGACGGCAAAATTAATCTTAATATGCTTACCCATACTAAATATTTGACACCAGACAGATAGCCCCGCAAAGCCCAATAAAAACGCAATAATTACGACATTTCGCATACCTATTATGGCGTTTGTCACCTCAAGCATAGGGGAAATATATTTTAAAACTGATATATTTTCGGAAAAGCAGTTTATATATTCATTTAGCGTGGAAAATAAGATCACATAAACGCATACCGAAAATACGGTTGATGCAGCATCCGAAACAGCAGAAACAAAGTTATCCGAAGCAGAAAAATTTTTGACCGTATTTTTAGAAACTACAGTATAATTTTTCATTGAAAAGCCAAAAAGCAGGCACAAAATTAAAGACGCCGTAATGTGCGCCGCAAGCAGTATGTAACCGATTTTTTTAGAGCCTAAAATTCCGCTTCCTACAGCCAACACTATAAAAGCAGGCCCTGCGTTTACGCAGTA
>CAJGCQ010000104.1 GCA_904501875.1 Clostridiaceae bacterium
CAAGCTGCATTATCTCGCCGCCAACCGCCGTCCAAGCAAGGCCGTTTATAATGCCCACCTCGTCCTTTTCAAGGATAGTTTCAGGCTTAAAGCGGTGCTTGCCCAGCATTTTTTCAACATCGGCAGCTTTTAGAATCACCTTTGCCGTCTCGCCCGAGGCGACGCTTTTAGCCGATTTACGGCATAATGCCGCAAGCTTGCGTTCAAGGTTGCGGACACCCGATTCCCTTGTATAAAAATCTATAAGAGAATAGATAGCCGAATCTGCAATTTTGAATCTTTTATTATCAAGTCCGTGTCGGGAAATTTCCTTAGGTACAAGATGCTTTTTAGCAATACCCAACTTTTCCTCACGGGTGTAGCTTCCAAGCTCAATTACTTCCATACGGTCAAGCAAGGGTGCAGGAATTGTATCGGTAGTATTGGCAGTTGCAATAAATACCGCACGGCTTAAATCGTAAGGAATTTCTATAAAGTGGTCCACAAAGGTGTTGTTTTGCTCGGGGTCAAGCACCTCAAGCATAGCAGAGGACGGGTCGCCCTTATAATCACTGCCCAATTTATCCACCTCGTCAAGCAGAATAAGGGGATTACCGCTGCCCGCTTTCCTTACGGCGTCTATTATTTTACCCGGCATTGCGCCGATATAGGTCTTTCTGTGACCTCTTATTTCCGCCTCGTCGTGCACACCGCCTAAGGATACCCTTGCAAATTTACGCCCCATACACTCGGCAACCGTTTTGCCGATAGAGGTTTTGCCCACACCGGGAGGCCCTACAAGGCAGATAATCTGCCCCTTAATATTGGGTGCAATGGCATAAACCGAGAGCATTTCAAGTATGCGTTCTTTAACCTTATCCATACCGTAAATGTCACGGTTAAGTATTCTTTCCGCCTTTTTTATATCTGTAGAGACAGCACTGTCTTTATTCCAAGGCAGTTCAATACAGGTGTCAAGATACCCCCTTACAACTGTGCCCTCATGGGAGCCCGACGGCATTTTTGCAAGCTTATTAACCTCTTTATGCAGGGTTTTCTTGACCTCGTCTGTGGCAGTTAAACAGCCGATTTTATAATGGTACTCGTCAATCTCATCAGCGGAATCATCGCCGTATAGCTCAGCGGAGATAGCCTTAATCTGCTCTCTTAAATAGTATTCACGCTGATTTTCGTCAATTGCCGCCTTGGTCTTTTCGCTGATTCGGCGGTCAATTTCCCCTATTTCACGCTCCTTATCCAGCATTTCAATAAGAATTTTAGCCCTGTGAATGGGGTCGTCCTGCTCCAAAACATACTGCTTATCATCATAAGGTGCGGGGACATTAGAAGCGATGTAATCCGCTAAAAAGCCCACCTCTTGGGTCTCTGCTATCCTCATAATCACATCGGGTGCAATATTAGAATAAACATCAGCATATTTTTCAAACTGTGTTCTAATCCTGCGAAGGAGTGACTCAACATAGACAGGACGGTTTTTTATTGGCTTATCCTTAATTTCGGTAATTTCGGATATCGGAAAGCCCCTTCCGTTAAAAAGGGAGCCGTGCTTTGCACGGTAAAGTCCCTCAACAAGCACTCTTACGGCATTATCCGCAATCTTTAAGACCTGACGGACCTTTACCACGCAGCCTATTTCATACAAATCCCCCTCTTTAGGGTCTTCTACATATACCTCTTTTTGGGCGACCGCAAAAATGAGCTGGTCACGCTCCATTGCCGCCTTAAGTGCGGCGGAGGATTTTTTTCTTCCAACATCAAATGAGAGTACCGTTCCCGGAAATACCACTAAGCCTCTAAGGGGTAAAACGGGAAGCATTGTAACTCTTTCTTCAGTTTCTATTGCCATTTATTTCTCCTAAAAATCATATTGTCCATTTATCTGTGTTGTAAATTGCGGCGGCAAACAGCTCGTTATTCTGAAATATAAAGAGAATAACCGTGCTGTCAAATGTGTAACGTATTACGGTGCTATTTTCAACACCCATAAGGAAAAAGGCGTTACTGTCATCTGCGGGTTCTTCTGTGTAATCATAGCCCGCAAGGGACCCTTTAACATCAAGAACAGAGGTTCCCATTTCAAATCCGTAGGCCTTATCAAACGCCGCAATATATGAAATGCCTTTATTTTCCTTGCCTTTTTCATAGAAATAGGAAAAATCTCCGTTATCAATGCGAACCGATTTTTCCCCTTCGGTCACATTATAGGGGTATTCCTCGCCCTCGCTTACGGCGGACTGTTCCTCAGAGGAAAGGGCAGTCTTTATTGTTTCGGGGTCTTCGCCTAACTTATAATCGCATTCGGGAATTTCGCCGAGCTTTGCGTAGTACTCGATATCAACCTCGGGGATTTCTTTCTTTTTATCCTTACCGCAAGCGGCAAAGGAAATAATCATCACAAAAGAAAGGATCAAGCAAAATATTTTTTTCATTTTAATTCTCCGTTCTGCCGCATAATTTTTTTATGAAAGATTGTTAAGAAGGTCGTGGCGCAAATTCCAAAGCTCCTCGGATAAATCCACATAATAGGTATGGGGATTTTCAAAGCGCGTAACCTCGTCCCACAGGGAATCAACCTGTTCGGCACGGTATTTTGAAATTTCCTTAACCGAGGGGGAGGAATAAACCTGCCTTCCCTTTTCAAAAACCTTGACCTGCAGCTTTTTAGCAATAAAATCGGTTACAATCTTGCGCTTCCAGGTGTGCTCGGGGTCAAAAATCTCGTAAGGCTCGTCGGAGCTTATCCTCTCATTATTGAGGGTGATAACATCTGCGATTGCCTTGCCTGTTTCTCGGTCATAAAGCCGCCAAGGAATTTTAACACCGGGCAGAGTGATTTTAGCTGCATTTTCACTTATCTTAATTTTCGGTATTATCTCACCGTTTTTCTCAACCGCAGAAAGCTTGTAAACGCCGCCGAAAACTGCCTCGCTCGAAGCGGTGATAAGGCGCTCGCCCACTCCGTAGCTATCAACCTTAGCGCCTTGGAAAATCATATCCCTTATAAGGTACTCGTCAAGGGAGTTCGAAACGCAGATTTTGCAGTCCTCGTAGCCTGCCTCGTCAAGCATTTTGCGGGCACGCTTGGTTATATAGGTTATATCTCCGCTGTCAATACGAACCCCTAAGGGGCGTTTGCCTAAAGGCTTTAAAACCTCGTCAAACACTCTTATAGCATTGGGAATACCCGATTTTAAAACATTATAGGTGTCAACAAGTAGCATACAGGAATCGGGATATTTTTCGGCATAGGTTTTAAATGCGGTGTACTCTGTGGGGAAAAGCTGTACCCAGCTATGCGCCATAGTGCCCGATGCTTTAGTATCAAAATCCTTGGCGGTAAGAAGGCAGGAAGTACCAGCACAACCGCCGATAATAGCCGCCCTTGCGCCGTAATACGCCGCACCGTATCCGTGGGCGCGCCTTGCACCGAACTCC
>CAJGCQ010000105.1 GCA_904501875.1 Clostridiaceae bacterium
AGCCTCCCAAGCCTCACGGGAAGAGGGCCCACCGTCAGGTTGGCGAGGGGATTTTAGCGGTGGAGGGATTCTTTAGAGCTTTTGCTTTTTAAATAATATTAATTCCGACTGATTTTCACGGTCATTTACAAAATGCCAGCCGATATTCATAAGATAATCGCCGCCGAAAGACTTATCAGTGCCGTCGAGAGTGTAAACCGCTGTCTCGTCAAGTCCGTCGAGCAGGATATACTCATCGGGAGAGTTCGGCATAGCCTTACTGCAGTTTACGGTAAGTATAACGGTGTTTTTATCCTCCGAAACAAATTCTATGGCGCAAATATCGCTCTCAAAGGGGGACTTTAAGCGGTAGCAGTCGCCCTTGTGGAAAACCTCCCCCAACTCACGGTAAGTTTTTACCGCCCTTTCTGCGGTTTTAAGCTCCTCCTCTGTGCATTTGTTAAGGTCAAGCTCAAAGCCGAACTGACCCGCCATAGCAACATTACAACGCATATCAAAGCTTGTGATTCTGCCCACCTGATGATTAGGCACCGCCGAAACATGGGCACCCATTGAGCTAAAGGGATACACTACGCTTGTTCCGTACTGAATTTTAAGGCGCTCGACAGCGTCGCTGTCATCACTCGTCCAGGTCTGTGGCATATAGTAAAGCATACCCGCATCAAACCTCGAGCCGCCGCTCGAACAACTTTCAAAAAGCACATTGGGGAAACGCTGCGTCAATGTTTCAAGCACCCTGTAAAGCCCTAAAATATAGCGGTGCATTACCTCGCCCTGATGCTCGCCATCCCAAAATGCCGAGCCAGGCTCAGACATACAGCGGTTCATATCCCATTTTATGTACTCTATATTCGCACGGCTTAAAATTCCGCTTAGAGTGTCTATAATATAATCACACACATCGTCCCTTGAATAGTCGAGGGTCAGCTGATTTCTCGCCTGAGAGGGCTTTCTGCCCTTTGTGTGGAGAATCCAGTCGGGGTGGTTTTTATAAAGCTCGGTGCCGGGGTTTACCATTTCCGGCTCAAACCACAATCCAAACCGCATACCCAGAGCATTTATGCGTTTTGCAAGTCCCTCAAGGCCGTTCGGCAGTCGGTCACGGTTTTCGTACCAATCGCCAAGGCCGTTTGTATCGTCAATACGGGAGCTGAACCAGCCGTCATCCAGCACCATTGTATCTATACCGACCTTTGAAGCCTTTTCGGCGATCGCAACTATTTTATCCTCATTAAAATCAAAATAGGTCGCTTCCCAGTTATTTATAAGCACAAAGCGCTCGGTATCCCTAAACTTGCCCCTGCAAAGGCGGGTGCGGTAAAGCTTATGGTAAATGCGGGACATTTCGCCAAGGCCCTTCGAAGAGTAAACCATTACTGCCTCAGGAGTCCTAAAGCTGCCGCCGTTCTCTAAAACAAACTGAAAATTAGTGGAATTAATGCCGATGTAAGCACGCAGGCCGTTAAAGGGGTTTTTCTCCGCTCCTGCTGTAAAATTCCCGCTGTAAACAAGGTTAAAGCCATATACATCGCCCGTAGTTTCATCGGCGTTTTTATCACACAGCGCAATAAAAGGATTGTGGAACATATTGCTGCAGCCGTAACGGCTGTTTATGCCTTGATTGCCCGCCACAATCGGTTGCCTTACAATCGAGCGCTCACGCATCCACGCACCGTCAAGGTGGAGTAGCTCACGGTCAGGGCTGCCGTAAAAATCCACCGTGGCACTCATTGCCGAGTCAAGGAGCAGTCTCTCTCCCCTGTTTACAATCTTTGTACTGCGGGTGATTGCATCGAAGTCCTCAAATACCGAGTAGGAAAGGAAAACATCTACATTTTGGTAGGTGTCCTCAAGGTGTATTGTAAGAGTCTCGACCTTATCGCCCTCTTCGCAGTAGGTGGCGGGGAGCCCCTCTAAGGCGGGCTTGCCGTCCGTTATTTCGTAGCCCTTATATGTAAGGTTGGATACACGGCTGCCGTCCGAAAACCTGAACTCGGCAGAGGGAATACGCATATCCGCATTGCCGAAGGTCGAATACTCAAAGGGAACAATATCCGAATTGCCGCCCTGTAAATCTACCGCTTCAAAGCCCCTTGCAACATAATCACCCAAATCGGTTTTATTAAGGGGGTTTACAAGCCTTTTGCCCCAGTAGCGGTGGAGCAGCTTTTCCCCATTCCAAACCCCCATTGCATAGGTGGTGCTTTTGGTGTTAAGATAAAAAATTCCGCTCTCTTTGTCAAATTTAATCATAGGCTTTCCTTTCCGACAGTTAGTTTAAATCATAGGCTGACGAGAGTTGAAGCCGTCACGCCTAAGCACGCAGCAGCATCCTTATACTGCGCCTAAAAAACGGTCACCTCTAAAATACCGTACTACAAGCGCATTATACCCTATTTTATCGAAACTTTCAAGCAAAACCGCGTATTTTATCCTTTTAAATTCAGTATTTTTACTATGCATATTAATATATGAAATAAAGAACAGGCGGCAACGTACCCGCTGCCGCCTGTAAAAATAGATTTATTCTGACTGTTTGCCCCAACTATTATGCGTTAGTTCTGAGCTTCTTTACGGAAACAACTGCCGCAATTGCTACTACAGCAAAGAAAGCAACCATAACGGGAGTCGCCTTATCGGAGGTCTGGGGTGATTTTGTATCATCCTTAGCCGCCTCGGTAATACTTGCTACAGTCTGTGCATCGGTTACGAGAACGAACTCACCGAGTGCCTCAAATGTAACAGTTACCTTATCTGTACCCGCTATCGCATCAAGCTTTTCTACGCCGCCTAAATCGGTTTCGGCAAGGTTGATGATTTTAAAGCTTGTCGTAGCGGAGAGTCCTATAACTTCGCCGTCAGCAGCTGTATTAGAAAGTCCCTCAGCCTTATTTTCACTGGCCTTGAAGAGAACATATACCTTTGATGAGGGCTTTACGCCGGGAACCTTTAAGTCAACGGTAAGCGGGAATTTAGGATTCTCTCCTTCCTTTAAAACAAGCTGCTTCTGGTCAACAATCTTAAGATTATTGTCGCCAACTTCTTTTTTGAGGTTGTCAAGCGCCTTAGTATAGGTGCTCTGCTCAATTTTAGTAGGCTCTACTGCGAGCTTGAGGGCGCTTCCGTCTGCATCTTTAGCCGAAACGGATACGATTACACCGCTTGACTTCTCGGGCGACGGGGTTTCGGCTACAGCCGTCAGGGCTGTAACTGCCAAAATCGCTGTTAAAAGAACTGCTAATACCTTTTTCATATCAATTTTCCTTTCAAAATTTATTGCTTTTTATAAAATACATCTAAAACTGTTTCATAAAGCTGTTTCTCGTAAGGGACGAAGGTTTCATAGGTACCGTCGTATCCTGATTCACCCTCAATTCCGATAATTTGAAAATCAGCACTAAGCGCTTCAGA
>CAJGCQ010000106.1 GCA_904501875.1 Clostridiaceae bacterium
GCGGAAATTGCGCTCGGTATCAATGCCGTTATAAAGCTTAGCGAAGCTTAAGAAAAAGAGCAACATAACGCAAAGAGCAGACAAAATCAAAATATTATCGCTTATAAGCGCAAGGGAGGAAACAGCAGTAAAGGAGCAAATGATTTTCATAATAAAATAAACCGACGGCAAAACCGAAAGCAGGGGAGGAAGCTTTAGGCCTATAAAGCTGGATATAGCGTATAAAAGAAAGTACACCGCCGCCAGAACACCCGAAACTGTAAGCAAGAGAATTTGCCACGGCATTATAACGGGTGTAAGTCTTGCAATATAAACACCTGCCGCAATACCGAGAAGTGCAAAACCCGAGGCAAAAGAAATTAAAGGATTAATTTTGGGAGGATGCTCGGGATTCCTGTGCCCTGTAAAGCAAATAATTGCAAGGCTTGCACATACAGCTATAATAAGTATCAGCAAATAAAAGCCCGCTGTTTCGTATTCTCTCTTAAAGAAGCCCGTGTTGGTTTCAACTGTGAAAAACAGCTGAAAGGTGCGAAGAAATATGCTTAAAGGCAAAATAATACAAAAAAACAGAATAATTTTTTTATATTTCATTTTTAACACCCCAAAAGTAATTAAAGCAAAATTTTTCTCATAAAATTTTAGCATAGACATTATATATTTTATAGCTTGGATACTAAAAAGTCAATCACAAGATGACAAAAGGGTGAAAATATGAAGAAAATAATAGGATGCGCATTTTTCGTACTGGCATTTATGTTTATACTGCCCCTTGGCGTCATGAAAAAACCCGAAACGGCGCAGGTGGCAGCGACCGTGACTTCCGAGGTGATTTTGCAGGAGGGTTCATACAACACAGATACTTTCCGTATTCTTGAAAAGGAGAGCGGAACTGTTACAGAAATGACGACGAAGGAATATATATTCGGGGTGCTTGCCGCCGAAATGCCCGCCCTTTATGACGAAGAGGCGCTTAAAGCGCAGGCGGTTGCGTCCTACACCTTTGCCTGTTATCGACGCGCCGAAAATTCGGACAAGGATTATGACCTCACAACCGATATGGGCACCGACCAAAGCTTTATTGCCGAGGAAGAGGCTCGGGAAAAATGGGGAGACAAAGCCGACGAGTACTGCGACAAGCTTAAAGGCGTGGTAAAAGAGGTGAAAAATTTAGCGATAACCTATGACGGAAAGCCGATACTTGCGGTTTATCACGCCCTTTCTTCGGGCAAAACCGAGGACTGTAAAAATGTTTGGGGCAAGGACTATCCATATTTAAAGGCGGTTGCAAGTCCAGGGGATTCCTTAGCACCCGATTATATTAAGAAGGCGGTATTTTCGGCGGATGAGGTAAAGGATAAGCTTTCCAAGATGGTTAAGCTTTCGGGCGAACCCCAAGGTTACTTCGGAAAAACCGAACGCACCGCTTCAAGTACGGTTATGAGTATAGAGGTTTGCGGTGCGGATTTAAGCGGCGCTGAAATACGCTCGGCTTTGTCCCTCAGGTCTTCAAATTTTGAGACTTTATATAAGGACGGCGAGTTCATATTTACGGTGTATGGTTACGGTCACGGCGTAGGAATGAGCCAGTACGGTGCGGACTATATGGCAAAGCAGGGGAGTGATTTTAAAGAAATTCTTCTGCACTATTACAGCGGGTGTAAGCTTGAAAAGCTTAACTAATTTACAATTTCTTAATAAAATCGGAAAATATTTATTTTAAAATAAAAAGTGAGAAGGAATAAAAATGGGAAAGAAAAAATTCTTCCTTGAACTTAGAATAAAGAATTATCTCAGGATGAACTTGTCTGCAAGGGTTGCGGAATTCGACGAGCATTAGCCACTCTACCAACGGTTTATTTCTCCTCACTAAACCAGTGGTAGGTGTGATTTACACGAAATAACAGTTACATTGTATGTGAAAGGAGGACGCCTATGGAACAATTAAAAATAGGAAAATTCATTGCCGAGTGCAGAAAACAGAAAAATTTAACACAAATGCAATTGGCAGAAAAACTCGATATCACCGACAAAGCAATATCCAAGTGGGAACGAGGCATCGCAATGCCAGACACCTCAATTATGCTTGAGCTTTGTGATATTCTCGGCATCAGTGTAAATGAATTATTAAGTGGGGAGAAAATTAATATGGAAAATAACAATCAAAAAAATGAGCAGCTTTTGCTGGATATGGCGAAGGAATTAGAAAAGAAAAACAAAACAATTTGGTCGTCTATGTGGGCAATTATGATCGTAAGCATGACGGCACTATTTGCAGGCATCTTTATTGCCGCATTCTTGATACCCGAAGGAATATGGCAGTTTGTCGCCGTTCTTGGTATTTGCGTTGTATTTTTAATACCGTGCTTCTATGCGTTAAAGCTGGAAGTCAGCGTGGGGGCTTACAAGTGTAAAAATTGCGGTTACGAAATTGTGCCCACCTATTCAGAAGCGTTATGGGCAATGCACAGAGGTACTACTCGTTACTTAAAGTGTCCAAAATGTAATAAACGCACATGGTGTAAGAAGGTATTAAAGAAGTAAAACCCAATTTTTAATAAGAAACTGTTATTATCTAAGGCACCGCTTCGGCGGTGTCTTTTAAACCGAAAACTCGTACTACCTTTAAAAGGGCGATATCCACAATAGTAGCGATACCAATGGAACTGCAAATGGCGGGGATAAAAGCCTAAAAACAGCAGTAACCGGAAGGCATTATGCCTTCCGGTTACATACCGCACTATTTACTTCGTTAAGAACAACGGGCAAAAGGTTTGTTTTTTATTAAATATCAAATTGGATGATTGAGGGCCAATCCTGCATAACTTCAAAGCTTAGAAACGCACGGGCTGTTTGCGTGCGTGGGCAGGGTGCACAACCTTAAGTCTTCTGCGCTTTATAGCACATAAAATGTGCTTTTCAAACGCGGCAAGACGGTCTTCATGAAAGATACCCCAAATAACTGCGGCAAATAAAAGTATTTCAAAAAATGTTCTTAAAATCATTGCAAATGTCATAATTTCAACCTCCCGAACAAATGTTCGCAAGCTTATTATAACGAAAAAAAGCCTATTTGTCAAGTCTTTTTTAAAATTTTTTTGCTTTTTCGATTTTTTATTTATTTAAGTATCAAATATATAATTTTTTTCTTGACTTTGTCTTCAGTTTATGGTATAGTATTTAGGCGCTGAAAAAATGCTGGTGTAGCTCAGTTGGTAGAGCAGCTGATTTGTAATCAGCAGGTCGGGGGTTCAAGTCCGTCCACCAGCTCCAGCTTTTAATCCGATTTTCTTCGGACTTGGAGCTCAAATTTAATATGGGAGATTTCCCGAGTGGCCAAAGGGGACAGACTGTAAATCTGCTGGCTTCGCCTTCGGTGGTTCGAATCCACCATCTCCCACCAAAACAGA
>CAJGCQ010000107.1 GCA_904501875.1 Clostridiaceae bacterium
ATGCCTGTTTTAGAAATTGATAACATAAGAAAAAGCTTCGGCAGGACCGAGGTTTTAAAGGGTATAAGCTTTTCCCTTAATAAAGGTGAGGTGCTTTCAATTATCGGCTCCTCGGGCAGCGGAAAGACCACTCTGCTTCGCTGTCTTAATTTTTTAGAATCTGCCGACAGCGGGACAATATCGGTAAACGGCAAAACGATATTTGACGGTGAAAACGCCAAAAGGCTTACCGACAGTGAAATCAGGAAAAACAGACTGCATTTCGGGCTTGTTTTCCAGTCCTTTAATCTCTTCCCTCAGTACAGCGTTCTTAAGAATGTTATGCTTGCCCCCACCCTTTTAAAGCGGGGAACTGCAGAAGAAATCGAAGCCAAAGCTCATGCCCTTATTGACCGAGTAGGGCTGACAGAAAAGCTTGCAAACTACCCCTGCGAGCTTTCGGGAGGTCAGCAACAAAGGGTCGCCATAGCACGAGCCTTGGCACTTGAGCCTGATATTCTCTGCTTCGACGAGCCCACATCTGCCCTCGACCCCGAGCTTACAGGCGAGGTTTTAAAGGTTATAAAGGGTCTTAAGAATACCGACAGTACAATGATAGTTGTCACCCACGAAATGGAGTTTGCAAAAAATGTTTCGGACAAGGTGCTCTTTATGGCGGACGGAGTTGTCGAAGAATACGGTACCCCCGCAGAGGTATTCGGAAACCCGAAATCCAAAAAAACCAAGAGCTTTTTAAACAAATCTCTTGAAGCGTTTTAGGTAATAAAAATGTCAGATAAAAAAACATCCAAAAAAATGATTGACGAAATGTACTCTCTTATCGCCTCCCTTAAAAGTGCGGACGATTGCCGAGAACTGTTCTCGGATATGTGTACTAATAAGGAAATCGAACAGATGGCACAGCGTATAAAGGCGGCTTGCCTCCTGCTTGACGGTAAAACCTACAATCAGGTTATAGAGGAAACCGATATTTCCTCCGCTACTTTAAGCCGTGTTTCCCGCTGTGTGCAGTACGGAAACGGGTATTCAAAATTTTTGAAACAGCCCTATGGTGAAAGCACATGAAGATTATTGATATTATAAATGGTGAAAAGCCCAGCCTTTCCTTTGAGGTTTTTCCGCCCAAAACAAGTGATAAATTTGACTCTGTTCAAAAACCCGCACTCCAAATCGCCGACCTAAAGCCCAGCTTTATGAGCGTAACCTACGGTGCGGGCGGCGGCACTTCCAAGTACACCTCCGAGATTGCCGAACATATTTTACAGCATGGGGTCACTCCGCTCGCCCACCTTTCCTGCATTTCCTCAACCCGAGAAATGGTAAGAAAACAATTAACCGAGCTTAAAACTAAGGGCATCGAGAATATTTTAGCCCTTCGCGGTGATATTACCCCTGAAACCGATTTATCGAGGAGCGATTACCGCTACGCCAGTGACTTAACAAAGGAAATTGCCGATTTCGGCGGCTTTTGCATCGGCGGTGCCTGCTACCCCGAGTGCCACCCCGATTCGGCAAGTAGCGAAAGCGATATAGAAAGCCTTAAGATCAAGGCAGAATGCGGCTGTACGTTTTTTACAACCCAGATGTTTTTCGATAATAATATTCTTTATAATTTTATGTACCGACTGCTGCATAAGGGTGTAGATGTGCCCATTGTTGCGGGAATTATGCCCGTTACCAATGCGGGTCAGATAAAGCGCATCTGCTCTATTTCAAAATCGGCTCTGCCCCAGCGCTTCCTTAGAATTGTTGACCGCTACGGCGATAAGCCCGAGGTTATGAAGCAGGCGGGTATAGCCTACGCTACCGAGCAGATAATAGATTTGTACGCTAACGGCATAAATGCGGTGCATGTCTACTCTATGAACAAGCCCGATGTTGCCGCAGCTATAAAAAACAATATTTCGGAAATTTTAAAATGAGAAATTTAAATGTGACCGCCGTTGCGGTAGAAACCGAAAAAATCGTTATAAATAAAAACGAAGCGGCGGTGCGGCTTAAAATTCCGAGAAGCTACACCGACGAAACAATAACCCGCTGTGAAGAAAATTTGCGGCGGGTGCTTAGCTTTAAATATGCTTATACCAAAGTATCCGTACAAATAAAGTCGGATAATACCTGTGATTTAGGCTTTGGCGATATAGAAAGCCGCAACCTTGTAAAGGCGCTTGACGGTTTCAAGGAAGCTTATATTTTAGGGGTTACAATAGGCATCGGGGCGGACAGGCTTATTTCCCGCCTTGCGCTCACCTCCCCTGTCGAAAGCTTTATTACCGACGCACTCGCCTCTGCCGCAGCGGAAAGCCTTTGCGATTATGCAGATAATTTACTTCGAGGTACTGCCGAAAAACCCTTCAGGTATGCCCCCGGCTACGGCGATATGTCCCTTTCCTACCAGCCCGAAATTCTAAAAGCACTTAACGCCGACTACACCCTCGGAATAACGCTTAATAATTCACTTTTAATGACGCCAATGAAATCAATTACGGCAATTATGGGGATAAAAGAATGATTAAAGAACTAATGAAAAACAAACGCCTTTATTTTGACGGCGGCACAGGCACGCTCTTACAAGAAATGGGACTTAAAGGCGGCGAGCCGCCCGAGCTTTGGAACAAAACAAACCCAAAAAAAATCACAGCACTTCATGAGGCTTATCTTAAAGCTGGAAGCGACATTATATCCACCAACACCTTTGGAATAAACAAGCTTAAATACGATAATTTCGAGGAGCTGATAATTGCCGGCATTGACTGTGCCAAAAAGGCGGTTGGCGACAGCAAGGATAAATTCATTGCCTTTGATTTAGGACCCTCAGGCAAGCTGTTGGAGCCCTTAGGCGAGCTTTCCTTTGAAGATGCGGTGGAGCTTTTTGCCGCTAATATAAGGGTTGCCGCAAGGAACGGTGCCGACCTTATTATAATAGAGACAATGAACGACAGCTACGAAACCAAGGCGGCGGTGCTTGCGGCAAAGGAAAACTGCGATTTACCCGTATTTGTTACCAATGTGTATGACGAAAGCCGCCATTTAATGACCGGCGCAGACCCCAAGGCAATGGTTGCTATACTCGAGGGCATGGGGGTTGACGCTTTAGGCGTCAACTGCTCCTTAGGGCCGGATAAAATGCTCCCTGTTGTTAAGGAGTTATGCGAATATGCCACAGTTCCCGTAATCGTGAACCCCAATGCGGGACTTCCGAAGAGCAGAAACGGCGTTACAGTATATAATGTAAATGCAGACGATTTTTCTGACAGTATGCGGGAAATCGCCCTTTGCGGAGCCTCAATTTTGGGCGGTTGCTGTGGTACAACTCCCGAATTTATAAGCAAGACTATAGAAAA
>CAJGCQ010000108.1 GCA_904501875.1 Clostridiaceae bacterium
AAAAGGGTAGTTTTACCGCAATTCTGATTTCCTACAAGGGCAAAAATCATCAAGACTCACCCTCACTTTCAACACATATTTCCTTTGCGTGCTCCCGCCTTATAGTAAGCTGGTAGCCCCTAAGGGTTATTTCAATCGGGTCCCCCAAGGGGGCTATTTTAATAACCTTTACCTTGGTGCCGAGTATTAGCCCCATATCAAGCAGGCGAAGTCTTAATGCGCCCTCACCGTTTACAGCGGTAATAACCGCTTCTTTTCCTATACCTAAATCGTTTAGAGTCATTTTTTATTTTACCGTCCTGTAAAGTCGTTGTCAAAGGTTATAACACAGCAGTAGGTGGGATTGATTTTTTTAGCACTTGCGGAAATACGCTCGTTCAGTTCTTCGCGGGATAGTTTAACCGCCGAGGGCACCACAACATCAAAAATAAGGTTTGTGCGTTTTTCTCCCGACGGAGTCATACGGAAATCGTGAACGGACATATTTTCATTAATTTCCTTAACGGCTTTTATAATGCTTTCCTTAGCCTTAGCTACCGCCTCGTTGTTTACATCAATGGGGTCCATATGTATTACAAGGGAAATATTGAGCTTTTCGTTAACCAGCTTTTCGCAAAGGTCGATTTGCTCATGGCATTTAACAATGTCGCAGTCCTGCGGAACTTCCACATGCACCGAGGCAAACTGTCTGCCGGGTCCGTAATTATGTACTATAAGGTCGTGAATGTCCTTGAACTCTTCAAAGGAAAGAATAGTACTTTCAATATCTTCAATCAGCTTTTTTTCGGGTGGAGTGCCCAAAATCTCATTAAGGGTATCCTTGGCCGAGACAAGCCCCGAATAGAGTATAAATATCGCAACAAAAATACCCATTACAGCGTCAAGATTAAAGGGGAGTTTGACAAACATTGATATGCCAACCGAAATTAAAATCACTGTGGTTGCTACCATATCGTTAAGGGAGTCCTGTGCGGTAGCAAGGAGCGCTTCGGAATCGATTTTTTTGCCGAGCTTGCGGTTAAATAAGCACATCCAAAGCTTGACAAGCACCGAAAAGACGAGGATTATAATAGCCCATACCGAGTATATGGGTGCACTTTCTCCCGAGACAAGCGACGAAACAGAGGATTTAAACAGCTCTGCTCCCACCAGCAGTATCAGCACCGATACGATAAAGGCGGACATATACTCCATTCTGCCGTGGCCGAAGGGGTGGTCGCTGTCCGCAGGCTTGCCCGCCATTTTAAATCCTATCATTGTAATGACGGACGAGCCCATATCGGAGAGGTTGTTAAGCCCGTCCGCCACAATCGAGATACTGGCGGTTACAAGCCCTACGGTAATTTTAAGCGCACATAGACACAAGTTGCAGGCTATGCCCACTGCTCCGCCCAAAGTCCCGTATTTAAGCCGTACTGTGTTGTCACTTACATCCTCACTGTTTTTTATAAACAGCTTTACTAAAAGCTTGGTCATTGAAGCTTCGCTCCTTTTGCTCCCTTAGCGCCAAAGGATACTCCCGAAAGAATATTGGTATCAATAGTGTAGGTCAGGTTCTCGCGGGCTCGCTGTCTTGCAAAGGCGAGGTCTGCCAATTTATCTATCATATCGGTATATTTAAGTCCCGTAGGCTCCCAGAGATAAAAGGCGAGAGAGCCGGGGATAGTATTTATTTCGTTGGCGTAAACCTTGTCGGTTTCGGTGTCAATAAGAAAATCTATTCGCACTACGCCCGAAGCGCCGATGGCCTTAAATATATCACAGGCAAGTCTTTTAATCTCGGTAGCCTTTTCTTCACTTATATCGGCGGGGATTTTTCTGCCTAAGGATGCCATACCCTTTGATGCGCCGCCCTTTTTGTTTGACAAATATTTATCCTCATAGGAGAGAATTTCGTCATTCATAAAGGGCTCTTCGCAAACGCTCGGCTCGCAGGAATCAGCGTCCCCTATAACCGAGCAGTTGATTTCACGAAGCTTAGTTACGGCGTGCTCGGCTAAAATCTTATCGGCAAACGAAGCGGCAAGGGTTATAGCCTCGTCAAGACTGTCCTTATCGTTTACCTTTGTAATGCCGACGCTTGAGCCCAAGTTTACAGGCTTAATAATGAGCGGGAAACCCACCTTCTCTACGATTTCGGCGGTGATTTTTTGCTTTTCAAGCATATATTCACGGGAGCGGAAGGAGACACAGTCAAGCACGGGAAGCCCCGCAGACTTTAAAACATCCTTAAATACCGACTTGTCCATTCCCACAGCGGCAGAGAGTATATCGCACCCGATATAGGGAAGACCTAAGTATTCAAGATAACCCGCAACCGTGCCGTCCTCACAGTTTGTGCCGTGGACTATCGGGAAGGCAAGGTCTATTTTAACATCCTTTTTCTTATTAAATAAGCCGTTGTTCCCATAAACCATATAAACACCGCCGTTTTTGCGGGTGAGTAGAACAGGCTCGCTGTGCTTTAAAAGCTCGGGCAAATTTTTATAATTTTCAATTTCAAAAAGGGCATTTCCTGTATACATTTCGCCGCTTTTTGTAACATAAACGGGGGTGACATCATATTTTTCACGCTTAATAGCCCTCATTGCCTGAACGGCGGAAATAATTGAAACTTCATGCTCCACCGAACGGCAACCGAAAATTATTGCGATATTTGTTTTCATATAATCACCTTATCCTTTAGATTTTAATTCAAATAATTGTCAGGCAGGTCGTTTTCAAACAAAACAACCGTGTTTTTATCGGCAATTTTGCTATAAATATCCATAGCCTCTTTAAAGCTTTTAACCACATACAGATTCTCGGGATTAAAGCCTGCCGACTCTATTCCGTCTTTTAAGGGTTTTGAGCGGTTAAGCCCTACAAGAATAATTATATCACACTTTTTAGCGGCTTCAAGACCGAGTGCAAAATTACAGTCATATTCCTTTGCGCCAAGCTCAATTAGCCCGGGGGTTACGATAACCTTTTTCATATTATCAAAGGAGCTTAGCACCCGTACTGCCTCAAGGCAACCCTCGGGATTGGCGTTATAAGCATCGTCAATAAGGGTAGAGCCGTTAATATAGGCTTTCAATTCCAATCTGTGCTCGGTGGGTTTTAGGGAGGAAACCGCAAAGCGGATATTTTCGGGTGTAACACCAAGCCTTAAAGCAAGCGCCGCCGCACCGGTAATGTTAATAATACTGTGGAGCCCCAAAAGCCGTGAAGAAAGCGGAATTTCGGCTTCGCACGAAATTAAGGTAAATTCCGAGCCGTTTCTGCCGTAGGAAATATCTTTGGCTTTAGCGTCAAAATCCCCAGTGCCGTAAAGGGAGTACAGAGATTTATCTGCT
>CAJGCQ010000109.1 GCA_904501875.1 Clostridiaceae bacterium
GAGGGAGATTCGGCAGGCGGCTCGGCAGTAGAGGGCAGAAACAGCTCCTATCAGGCAATACTTCCCCTTTGGGGTAAAATGCTCAATGTTGAAAAGGCAAGGGTTGATAAGGTTTACGGCAACGATAAGCTGACCCCCGTAATAGTGGCATTGGGCACGGGAATTGCCGAGAATTTTGATATAACCAAGCTTCGCTACGATAAGGTTGTTATTATGGCGGATGCGGATGTTGACGGCTCCCATATCAGAACGCTTTTATTGACGTTCTTCTTCCGCTATATGCCGCAGCTTATTGAGACAGGCCATGTTTATTTGGCACAGCCGCCCCTTTACAGGGTCGCAAAGGGCAAGAGATATTTTGATGCCTTTACAGACGAGGAAAAGGACAGATATGTTGCGGAATTAGGCGGAGAGCCTGATGTTCAGCGCTATAAGGGTCTTGGTGAGATGAACCCCGAACAGCTTTGGGAAACCACCCTTGACCCCGAGCACAGAACCTTGCTTAAGGTAAGTATGTCGGATGCCGAGCTTGCCGACCAAACCTTCACAATGCTTATGGGCGAAGAGGTTGAGCCCCGCAGAAGGTTTATTGAAGAAAACGCTGTGTTTGCAACAGATTTGGATATTTAAGAGGTAATGAGATATGGCTAAAAAAGAAAATGTTTACTGGCCCAGCGACGAGGAGACCAAGATAGTACCTGTCGAAATTGTCGATGAGGTTAAAAACAGTATGTTGCAGTATTCTATGTCGGTGCTTGTGGGCCGCGCTATCCCTGATGTGAGGGACGGCTTAAAGCCCGTACACAGAAGAATACTTTACACAATGTACAAAAACGGACTTACCCCCGATAAGGCATACCGCAAGTGTGCAGATACCGTAGGTTCGGTGCTGGGCTCATACCACCCCCACGGCGACGCCAGCGTTTATGACGCTATGGTGCGTATGGCACAGGATTTTTCCCTTAGGTATCCCCTTATAGACGGTCACGGAAACTTCGGTAATATAGACGGCTACCCCGCTGCGGCATACAGGTATACAGAGTCGAGAATGAACAGACTTTCGCTTCATATGCTTGACGATATTGAAAAAGAAACCGTCGATATGGTGCCCAACTATGATAACCGTCTGACAGAGCCTGAGGTACTGCCCGTCCGTTTTCCGCAGCTTTTGGTAAACGGCTCCTCGGGTATCGCCGTCGGTATGGCAACCGAGATTCCGCCCCACAATTTGGGTGAGGTTATTGACGGTATGTGCTGTCTTATAGATAATCCCGACGCCGATTTGCAGGAAATCTGCCAGTACATTAAGGGACCCGACTTCCCAACAGGCGGCACTATTATGGGCCGTTCGGGAATAAGAGCCGCATACGCTACGGGACGGGGTAAAATCACCCTTAGGGGCAAAGCCGAAATTGAGGAAACCAAAAACGGTAAATACCGCATTGTTATAACCGAAATTCCCTATAAGGTAAGGAAAAAGGAGCTTGTTAAAAGCATTTACGACCTTGCCGCAGATAAAAAAATCGAGGGAATCGACGATGTTGTAGACTACTCCTCAAAGCGTGACGGCGGTATCAGAATAATCGTAGACCTTAAAAAGGATGCAAACCCACAGGTTGTGCTTAATAAGCTTTACAAAAATACCTCCCTGCAGACAACAATCGGCGCAATTTTGCTTGCAATAGTAAACGGCAAGCCCCAGATATTAACACTTAAGGAAATGCTCCAAAACTGCATTGACTTCCAGTGTGAAGTTATCCGCCGCCGTACATTGTTTGATAAGCGCAGGGCAGAGGAGCGCGCCCATATTTTAGAGGGCTTAAAGGTGGCGCTGGACTTTATTGACGAGGTCATTAAAATTATAAGGGCCAGCAAGACTATCCCCGAAAGTAAGGCGGCTTTGACCGAGCGCTTCGGGCTTGACGATATTCAGACCACCGCTATCGTGCAGATGCAGTTAGGTAAGCTATCGGGTCTTGAAAAGCAGAAAATACTTGACGAATTGCAGGAAAAGCTGGACTTTATCAAGGAATGTGAGGAAATTCTTGCAAGTCACGAAAGAATACTCGATATAATTAAGACAGAGGCGTTAAATTTACGGGATAAGTTCTCGGACGACCGCCGCACCGATATTACCGATGTTGCGGGTGAGGTTGATATTGAAGATCTTATTCCCGAGGAGCAGTGCGTGCTTACCAAGACCTACAACGGCTTCATCAAGCGCCTGCCTGCCGATACCTACAGCGTTCAGCACCGAGGCGGCAGGGGCATTACGGGTATGACTACAAGAGAAGACGACGCAGTAGAGAATATGTTTGTCTGCTCGTCCCACGATTATATAATGCTCTTCTCTAACCTTGGCAGAATGTACCGTATTAAGGCCTACGAAATTCCCGAGGGAAGCCGCACGGCAAAGGGTATGAACATAGTAAATATTCTTCCCCTTATGCCGGAAGAGAAAATCACTATTATACTGCCCACCTCCGAGCTTGACGAGGAGCACTTCATCACAATGGTGACAAAGAAGGGTGTTATAAAGCGTACCAAGCTTTCGGAGTTTAGGAACACCAGAAAGAGCGGTATTATAGCAATTTCTATTGACGAGGACGACGAGCTGACCTTTGTTAAAATGACCGGCGGTGACGATAATCTGCTTATCGCCACAAGAAAGGGTATGGCGATTCAGTTTAATGAAAACGGCGTCCGTGCGGTGGGCAGAAACGCCAGAGGCGTTAAGGCTATTACCATAAAAGAGGACGACGAGGTTGTGGCAATGGCGGTAACCGACGAGAATACAAGACTTCTCACCATTACCGAAACAGGCTACGGCAGGGTAAGCCCCATAAGCGATTACAGGCTTCAGTCAAGAGGCGGTAAAGGACTTATAAATTACCGTGTGGATAAATACGGCGATGTTGCGGCGGTGCTTGAGGTTACAGATAATGACGATATTATAATGATAGCCTCAAACGGCATTTTAATCCGCATTTTCAGCGGCGATATTTCCACTTTTGCCCGTCCCGCAAAGGGAGTTCGGGTAATGCGTGTGGGCGAGGGCGAAAAGGTGCTGTCGGTTGCGGTAACCGAGCATAGTGAGGAGGAGGAAACCTCTCTTCCCGACGCTCCCGATGCAGACGCAGGTATAGCGGAGGATAACTCCCCCGAGGCAGAAGCTGTTACCGAAGAATAATAAGGGTTGCGGAGAGAAAAATTACTTGAAAGGGCAGAAGCGTATTTATGAATGATGAAAATATGAATAATGAGACTTTTGTCGTCTCTCCGCAGCAGGAAAC
>CAJGCQ010000110.1 GCA_904501875.1 Clostridiaceae bacterium
ATAACTCCCCCGAGGCAGAAGCTGTTACCGAAGAATAATAAGGGTTGCGGAGAGAAAAATTACTTGAAAGGGCAGAAGCGTATTTATGAATGATGAAAATATGAATAATGAGACTTTTGTCGTCTCTCCGCAGCAGGAAACTCCCGGTGTGAGCAGCACGCCGACCTATGTGACATATGTGCCCTACGGCTATACTCCTAAAACCTACGAGGAAAAAATGGGGCTTAAAAAATGTGCCCTGCTTATAGGCATTTCCCTGCTGACGCTTTTGGGAATAAGCCTTTTTTGGGGTGTCCTTTATTATACGGTTATGTCGGTATTCGGTATTTCCTCGGCAAAGGCAAATATAATAATAAATGACCCCGCCGCTATGCAGGCATTGCAGGTTGCGCTGTCAAGCCTTATGTTTACGGTTCCCTTTATCTTGGTGTTTAAGGCGGGAAATCACCGAATAAGCGATTTAGTCCCCCTTAAAAAGCCGGAGGGCAATAAAACCGCAATGTTTTTTATCGGGCTTTCGGTCTGTGCCTTTGCAAATATTGCAAATTCACTTTGCGGGCAGCTGTTTAGCCAATTTGGGATTGATTACAGCGTTGATTTCGGCGAAAATCCCGACGGATTTTTCGGGTTTTTGCTTTCCCTTATTGCAACGGCGGTAGTGCCCCCGCTTGTGGAGGAGTTTGCCTGCAGAGGGATTATTTTAGGGTCGCTTCGCAAATACGGCGACGGCTTCGGGGTGCTTACCTCGGCAATTTTGTTCGGCCTTATGCACGGCAACTTCGACCAGATGCCCTTTGCCTTTATGGTGGGTTTGGTGCTCGGATACATTGTTGTTAAAACCGGCTCCCTTTGGATAGCGGTGGCGGTGCATGCAGCAAATAATTTTATCTCGGTGGCATTCGAATATTTGTTGGCGGGACTTTCTCAGAACTCACAAAACCTTATATATTCCCTCTATTTAATGGCAGCATTAACTGCGGGGGTAATCGGTGCGGCTCTGCTCACCGATAAGGACGGCTTCAAATTCCAAAAAAGCGATACCGAAAGCAGCCTGAAACAGAAATTTAAGTGGTTTTTCACCTCTCCCACAATAAGTATTTTTACGGTTTTGTGTCTTTTGGAGTCTTTGTTATATTTTTAAAATAAAATTAATAAAGAGGCTGCAAACCATAGTAAATTTAGCTTTTTAGGGCCGATTTCCTCTTTGTGTTAAGAAACAAACAGCCTGTTTTCGACACAAGAGAACATTTCAATTATTTATATAATAACAAAAATAAAATCTAAAATCTAAGTCGACGGGTATCCCCGACCGTCCTAAAATAATAAGGAGAAAAAATGGATAGAAAATTTTTAAAGGAAGCAATTATAGAGGGGCAAAAAGCAGGGGAAATGGGAGAAGTGCCTGTGGGCGCGGTCATAGTAAAGGACGGCGAGATAATCGCCCGAGCCCACAACCGCAGGGAGAAAAAGCAAAACCCGCTTTCCCATGCAGAGATTGAGGCTATAAGTATAGCTTCAAAAAAACTGGGCACCTGGCGGCTTGACGGCTGTGAGCTTTATGTAACTCTGGAGCCCTGTCCTATGTGTGCGGGAGCGATAATCAATTCACGGATTAAGACCCTTGTCTTCGGCGCATACGACAGCGCTTGGGGTGCTATTGACAGCGTGATTAATCTTTGCGACCAGCCCTTTCCCCACCACCCGCAGATTTACGGCGGTATTTATGAGGAGGATTGCGCAAGGCTTTTAAAGGATTTTTTCGTCAATCTTCGGGGTTAAAACCCTCTCTGTAATCGAATAACAAAACTCCCCGTAAATCAGAGGATTACGGGGAGTTTTTTTGAAAGGCTTACAGGGAAAACAAAAATCGGAATTCGTAATGCATAATTCGTAATTAATGGTCGTTCGAGGACGGCCGGTTTTTCTCGTTCTAACATCTAAATTATCTTTTTATAAAATCCTTAATATCCTCTACCGTCACCGTGCCGATAAGAAAGATAAAAAGCAGGTATAACGGCAGAGAAATAATACAAATTAAAATTAAATATACAAGGTTGTTTATATCGGGAATCAGGCGTAAAAGCATATCGGTAAGCAGAGATATGGCGAAGGCCGCCCCAAGGGGCAAAATCGCCTCGTTTATAAGCATTAGTCTCGCCTTGGTTACCCTTATTAGTCTGCCCACATTAAGGGCGCAGGTTAAGAGATTTGAAAAATACATTATCCAAATAAAGCCTTTAAGGCCCGAAACGGGCAAAAATATGAGGATTAAAATTATACGGAGCGTCGAATCGGTAATAGCGGTGCGAAAGCTGAATGCCTGCTGGTCAAGCCCCTTTAAGATGCCGTCCGACACGCTGTCTAAATACATAAGCGGTACAATCGGCGAGAGTGCCCGCAAAAGAGAACCGACCTCCTCGCTTTTATAGATAAGAAGCCCTATTTCTCTGCCCCCAACGAAGAAAATTGCCCCGAAGATAAAGGACATAACCGCCGTCAGCTTTAAAATGTTGCGGGTCGCCGACCTTACAAGTCCCGTTCTGCCCTTTGCCGACGCCTCGGACATCTCGGGAATTAAAAGGGTGGATATGGAATTGAGCAGGGTCGAGGGAAAAAAGAGTATTGGCAGAGCCATTCCCTTTATCATTCCGAATTGGGAGAGGGCAAGCTCCCCCGAACGGGGGTATTTTGCAAGGTTTTTGGGCACCAAAATATTTTCTGCCGTTCGAAGAGCGGTATTGAGGTATCTGCCCGAGGTTATGGGTAGGGATATATGTAAAATGCGTCTTACTATCCCTAAGGGCGGGCGCTCACGGCCGGAGAGGTTGTTTATTTTTTTGCGGTCGCTAAGCCAGATAAGCCCTAAAAAAAGACAGGAGCAAATTTCCGCCGCAGTATCCCCGAAAAGCACTGCCCCGCAGGCGAAAGCCAGCCCCCTGCGGGCAAAGTTTTTTACCAAAACCATGACGATAAGAATTCTAATCCCTTGCTCGAACAGTTGGGATACCGCATTTGGTGTTGCCTGTCTCCTTGCAATAAAATATCCTTTAAGGCAAGAGGTTATTCCCATAAAGGGCAGGGATAAGGGCAGTATTTTAAGTGCCGGAACAGCCCGCATATCCCCAAGAAATCGGCCTGCAATAAACTCCGCACCAAAGAAAACAAGGGCTACCGAAAGGGCGGCAATAATAAGGGTTAGCTCTACCGAACGCCTTAAAATTTTAAGGGTGCCCTTTTTGGTGCCGAGGGCTAATTCCTCGGCAACAAGTCTTGTCA
>CAJGCQ010000111.1 GCA_904501875.1 Clostridiaceae bacterium
CGACATAGTTTCGGGCATAACAATTATAATTCTGTAACCCCTTGCGGCGGCAACTGCGGCAAGGCCTATTCCCGTATTGCCTGAGGTGGGCTCGATTATAACCGAGTCCTCTTTAAGCTTGCCGTTTTTTTCGGCGTCGTCAATCATAGCCTTTGCAATGCGGTCTTTAACAGAACCTGCAGGATTAAAATATTCAAGCTTTGCTAAAATCTTAGCCTTAAGGCCGTACTTTTTTTCAATGTGCGTAAGCTCCAAAAGCGGAGTTTTTCCGACAAGCTGATCTGCTGATGTATAAATTTTTGACATTTTAGATTACTCCTTTCACTTTACAAGTTGAAAACCGCCTTCAAGCGCCTCAAAAAGATTTACTTTTAATTTCATATCATTTACATACCAATCCGATATGTTGGTAGAATTATACCCCCATCTTTCTATTATGTCAATAGGAAATTTAAAATACCTGTAAACACACAGGTCAAACTGTATAATCTAAAAGAAAAACATTCGGGGGAGAATATGATAAAAACATTTTTGTTTTTTGCGTTCGGGTATTTTTCGGGCGGAAATGGGATAGCAGCTTCTGTTTGGTTGCCTTTTGGGGCTTTTCCTTGTTCCGTATGCAGGGATAAGAACGGGTAAGGCGGTTATCGCAGATTTTATAATTATCAAGCATTTAGTAAGCACCGAAGAAAAGACGAAATTCAGTATATCTCTTCCTGCGGCGGATAGTGTAAAAAAATCAATCGGAAAAGCTAAATAAAATTTCTTTAAGCAGCTTTACGGCGGGGTAAATATCGCCGTCTGCAATCCCCGCAAAGCAAAGCCGCACACGGCCTTTTTCCTTTACGGGTAAAAGCTTTAGCCCTTTTTTTTCGGCGGCGGCGCAAATATCGCCGCTTTCGGTATTTATTTTGAGGTCAAGCTCGGCGGTTATGGAGGACTCATAAAGGGTGATTTCTGCATAGGGTATTACTTCCTTTACCGCACGGCTTAAGTTTTGGCTTTTTGCGTAATAAAGCTTGCGAAGTCTTCTTAAATGCTTTTCAAGTTCACCTGTTTCAATATACTCTTTAAGGGCAATCTGTTCTGTCTTGCCGCAGGTTTGGTTGTATATACCCCTGCGCTCATAAAATTTTGGAACAAGGCTGTCGGGCAGTACCATATATGCTATTCGCACGCTCGGCAGCAACAGCTTTGAAAAACTACCTATATATACGGTATTTTCGGGGCACTTGCCCTGAAACGCCGTAACGCTTCTTGCGGTATATCTAAGCTCGCCATTATAATCGTCCTCGATTATAAGGCGATTTTTTTCTTCCCCTACCCATTTAACAAAGGAAGACCGCCGAGCAGAAAGCCCCGTAACGCTTATTTTTGAAAGGGCGGAGGGTAGGAGCATTAAAATATTAGCTCCGCTTTTTTTAAGTGCCTCTGTCTTAGCGCCGTTTTTATCGCTTTGTAGGGTTAAGGAGCTTATACCGTAATCCGAAAAAATAAGCCGTGCCTGCTCAAATCCGCCGTTTTCAAGACCTACCGTGTTATCTCTGCCAATAATTCCGCAAAGGATATTAAGCAGCGGCCCTATTCCTGCACCTATTATTATGTTTTCAGGGCTTGTGCGAATCCCCCGTGCTTTATATGAATAAGAGGCAAGGGCTGAACGCAGTCCGTATTCGCCCTGCGGGTCGCCGTAGGATATGAGCTCCTCGGTGTTGCGGAGAACCTCTCTTACCGTCTTTTTCCAAAAGGATATATCTGCGGCGGCGGAATCAATGCTTCTGCCTGTAAAATCATATAAAAAATTGTTTTCGCTTTTCGGTGTTTCGTTTTTTTTCTCGGTCTGCCTTGCTACGCCGCAGATATAATATCCCCTTTGCGGCGAGCTTTCTGCCACTCCCTCTATACAAAGCTTTATATAGGCGTTTTCCACGGTAGTGCGGCTGATATTCAGCTGTGACGCCGCCTCTCTTATAGAGGGGAGCCGTTCTCCCTTTTTAACGCTGCCGTTTAGTACGGCGGCGTTTATTTGGGAATAAAGCCTAAAATACATAGCTCCCGAGCCGTTTTTAAGGTTTATGAAATCCAGTAGCATACAAAACTGTCCTTTTAAAAATAATTAAAATTGCCTATTTTTTTGCGTACACTTTGTTGCTATAATAATAGCACCTACCAAGCGCATATGCAATACTTTTTACAAAACGGGGGAAAGAAAATGAAAAAAACGCCTCATCAAAAAATACTGGATATAACCTTTATAGCGCTTTTTGCGGCGCTGTGCTATATTGCGCTTACGGTGCTGTTTATTCCATTCGCCAATATGTACATACATTTCGGAAACCTTATAGTGGTTCTGGCGGCTCTCTTGGTTGGCGGCTGGCAGGGGGGACTTGCAGGCTCCATCGGTATGGGATTTTTCGATATATTTAACGGCCACGCCGATTCCTCGCCTAAAACCTTTGTGTTAAAGCTTTTAATCGGCCTTGCAACAGGTCTTGTTTACAACTTCTTTAAAAATCGCAAGAAATATCCCGCCGTTCCGCTTTACATTTCGGGCGTGCTGTCTTTAATGGTTTTTGCGGGACTTTTAACCCACACATTTACACAGAACGGCTCATACACAGGCAAAAGTGCCGTACTCTGCCCCATATTTCTTGTAATCGGAATCATCTGCATAATATTCGGTCTTTTAAAAAATAAGCTTTCCCGGAAGACCGCAGCTGCTGTTGTAGGTGCGTCCTGCGGTATGCTTATAAACCTGATAGGTGAGATTGCCTGGAAATCAGTAATCTACCTGCTTGCGGGCTCAAGCTTTAATGCGGCTCTTACAACCGCAGTTTTAGGGCAAGGCTCAACCCTTATTAATGCGGGAATAGCCATTGTCGGCGGTGTCGCCCTCTTCTGCATACTCGAAAAGCCCGTTGAAAAAATATTAAATAAATAATTTATTCTTACATAACCAAAAAACCGAGGCTCGAAAGAGGCCTCGGTTTTTGGTCTTTATTCAATTAATGGTTTGTTTCGCTCTTGTCGGTGCGCTCCAGAATTTAGTCGACATTTACATTATAGAAATCTGCGGCGGCACCATTCGTTCAGAGGGTTCTCGACGGTTCTTTCACCTATTTCTGTCCGCACAGAAAGGGGATGCTTGCGCTGCTTGAACTCA
>CAJGCQ010000112.1 GCA_904501875.1 Clostridiaceae bacterium
TACTTGGTGATGAGGACAAGCTTTTTTATAAGCGGGTCCTTATAAACAATCTTAATTTCATTCCCTTTGATAATTTAGAGGGGAAAATGCGTGTTACCGCAAAGCTCCGCTACCGCCATACTGAACAGCCGGCAGTCATTTACCCCGCAAACGGCGGGGTTATCGCCGAATTTGACGAGCCGCAGCGTGCACCGAGCCCCGGACAGGCGGCGGTCTTTTATGACGGAGATACAGTCGTAGGTGGCGGCACAATCGTGAAAGGAATTGACTGATATGAACGAGAATGTAAGCAGGGTTATAAAAAGCCTTGAGGGGAACAATATTGATGCGGTTTATGCCGAAACCAAGGCAGAGGTTTGTGAAATTGTAAAAAATTTGCTTTTTGAGGGTGCGGTTATAACTGCGGGCGGCTCGGTGTCCCTTAAGGAGAGCGGCGTTTGGGATATTATAGCTTCTCCCGAATACGATTTTCGTGACCGCACGGTGGCGGGAATTACCGAGGAAGAAAGAACTGAAGCCTACAAAGCGGCTATTGGCTGCGACTTTTTCTTCTGTTCTACAAACGCTCTTACTGAAAAGGGGGAGCTTGTAAATGTGGACGGCAACGCCAACCGCATTTCCTCTATTGCCTTCGGACCAAAAAAGGTAATTATGGTTGTGGGTGTTAACAAGCTTGTAAAGGACATAGAAGAGGGCTTGCTGAGAATAAAGAAAATCGCCGCACCTAAGAACGCGGTGAGACTAAATACGGGCACGCCCTGCCAAAAATTGGGGCATTGCATAGCTTTGGAAAAAAGCGACTGCCCCGCTATGACCGATGGTTGTAAAAGTCCCCGCCGTATGTGTATAGAATACCTTGTTTCGGGCTTTCAAAAGGAAAAGGGACGCATAAATGTAATTCTCTGCGGCGAAACGTTGGGTTATTAAAATTAATTAAACGGCATATCCTTTAACAGATAATTATCTTTAAGGGGTGTGCCGTTTTGAAAAAAACAATTGCTTTTATGCTTTCGGTTTGTATGCTGTTTAGTATGACGGTTTCTGCAAAGGAATCGGTTACGGTCTCCAGCGAGTGCGATATTTCTGACATTGATGTCCCGCTTGACAGTACGCCTGTTAATGCCGCTATCGGTCAAACCCTTGAAATTAAGGCAAAATCGGTTGTGCTTATGGAGCCTAATACAGGCAAGGTTTTGTATGAATCAAATTCCGATGAGCAGCTGCCGCCCGCATCCATTACCAAAATAATGTCGCTTTTGCTTGTTATGGAGTCGATTGACAGAGGGGATATTTCACTTGAAACGGTAGTGACCGCAAGCGAACACGCCTGCAGTATGGGCGGCTCTCAAATATGGCTTGAGCCGGGGGAAACCATGACGGTAAACGACCTTTTAAAGGCGGCGGTGATAGCCTCGGCAAACGATGCCTGCGTGGCGCTGGGTGAGACTGTAGCGGGGAGCGAGGAAGGCTTTGTCGCCCTTATGAATGAGCGTGCAAAGGAGCTTGGTATGACGAAAACCCGTTTTGTTAATTGCACGGGTCTTGATGCCGAGGAGCATTTAACAACCGCCTACGATGTAGCCTTAATGTCCAGCGCACTTATAAAGCACGACCTTATAAAGGATTATTCCACCGTTTGGATGGACACATTAAGGGACGGAAAAAGTGAGCTTGTAAACACAAATAAGCTCGTCCGCTTTTACGAGGGAACAACAGGGCTTAAAACGGGAACTACCTCCACCGCAAAGTACTGCCTTTCGGCAACGGCAGAACGTAACGGGCTTGAACTTGTGGCAGTAGTAATGGCGGGTGAAAGCAGTAACGACCGATTCGGTGGGGCAAAAAAACTGCTGGATTACGGCTTTGCAAACTACAATTATTCGAGTATTGATGCTGGACTTAAAGAAAAAACTCAGCTGGAAGTTTTAAAGGGCACTCAAAAAACGGTAGAAATTTTGCCCCAGGGCACCCTTAATGTTCTGCTTCCAAAAACCGCTACGGGTAATATCGAACGGAAAACCGTTTTAAGCGAGAATATAACAGCGCCTGTAAAAAAAGGGGATGTTTTGGGCACGGTCACAGTTACCCTTCAAGGCGAGCAGTTGGGTGAGATTCCCTTGGTCGCAAAAGAGGATGTAAAGAGGCTTACATTAGGCGTTACTTTGGGGTGGATTTTAAAAGGATTATTTCAATTATGAAAACTTTTAATGAATATGCGTTTTTTATCTTGAAAAACTTTAAGATTTATAGTAGAATATAATAAAAGAATTTCAAAAGAATTAGGGGTTTAAAATGGCACTAAAGTTCAACTCAGCATACGCAAAGGAATTTATCAGGGAAAACGACCTTAAAGGTCTTGAGGCTCAGGTTGTTGCCGCCCACGAAGCGGTGAATGCAAAGTCGGGTCTTGGCAATGACTTTTTGGGTTGGGTAGATCTACCTGTCAATTACGATAAAGAGGAATTTTCCCGCATTAAGGCGGCAGCAGCTAAAATCAGAAAAGATACCGATATACTTATAGTTATCGGCATCGGCGGCTCTTACTTAGGCGCAAGGGCGGCTATCGAGTTCTTAAAGGGACCGTATTACAATAATCTCCGTGACGGCACTCCCGAAATTTATTTTGCGGGCAACAGCATAAGCGGAGCATACCTTTCAGATATTATGGAGCTTTGCAAGGGCAAGCGTGTTTCGGTTAACATTATTTCCAAGTCGGGCACAACTACCGAGCCTGCCGTAGCTTTCAGGGTGCTCCGCAAGTATCTTGAGGAGCACTACGGCGAGGAAGAGGCGGCAAGGCGCATTTACTGCACAACCGACAAGGCTCGCGGCACTCTTAAAAAGCTTGCTGATGAAAAGGGCTATGAATGCTTTGTAGTACCCGATGATGTAGGGGGCAGATTCTCGGTATTAACAGCCGTAGGTCTTCTTCCCATTGCCGCAGCCGGTGCGGATATTGATAAGCTTATGTCAGGTGCGGCGGCGGCTATGGCCGATTATAACGAGCCTGATATGTATAAAAACGACTGCTATCTTTATGCGGCGCTTCGCAACGCTTTTTACCGTAAGGGTAAGGCTGTTGAATTGCTCGTAAGCTATGAGCCCCGCTTTACAATGATGGCTGAATGGTTTAAACA
>CAJGCQ010000113.1 GCA_904501875.1 Clostridiaceae bacterium
GTCTTGATACATCTATTATCATTCCCTGGCTTAAGGAAAACTACAATAACCCCGAAATTATTGCGGTTTCGGGCAATGTGGGGCAGGCAAGCGAGCTTGAGGGTCTTGAGGAAAAGGCCATTAAGACAGGTGCTTCCAAAATATATATAGAAGACCTTACAAAGGAATTTCTTGACGATTATGTTTTCCCCTGCATTCAGGCGGGCGCTTTATATGAAGAATATATGTTAGGTACGGCATTTGCCCGTCCCTCCATTGCCAAGCGCATAGCCGAAATCGCTATCGCCGAGGGTGCGGACGCTATCTGCCACGGCTGTACGGGTAAAGGTAACGACCAGGTTCGTTTTGAGCTTGCTATTAAAGCATTCGCTCCCGATATGCCGATTATCGCCCCTTGGCGTGAGTGGGATATTAAGTCCCGTGAGGAAGAAATCGACTACGCCGAGGCCCATAACATTCCGCTGAAGATAAGCCGTGAGACCAACTATTCAAAAGATAAGAACATCTGGCACCTGTCCCACGAGGGTCTTGACCTTGAGGACCCGAAAAACGAGCCCCAATATAATAAGGAAGGCTTCCTTGAGATGGGAGTTTCTCCCGAAATGGCACCCGATAAGCCGACCTATGTTACCATTCATTTTGAAAAGGGCGTTCCGACAGCGGTTGACGGCAAGGAAATGAATTCGGTAGAGCTCGTTTCTACCCTTAATAAGCTTGGCGGCGAAAACGGCATAGGACTTCTCGATATAGTAGAAAACCGTCTTGTAGGTATGAAGTGCCGCGGCGTTTACGAGACCCCGGGAGGCGCTATCCTTTACAAAGCTCACAGCGTGCTTGAGAGCATCTGCCTTGATAAGGAGACCGCTCACTACAAGTCCCTTGTAGCCCAGAAGTTGGCAGAGCTTGTTTACAATGCCCAGTGGTTCACCCCCCTTACCGAGGCTATACTTTCCTTCGTTAAGACCACCCAGAAGACTGTTACAGGCGATGTAACCTTAAAGCTTTACAAGGGTAATATGATTAATGCCGGCGTTTCTTCACCCTATTCCCTCTATGACCCAGAAATCGCAACCTTTGACGAGGACGAGGTTTATAATCAGGCGGATTCAGCAGGCTTTATCAACCTTTACGGTCTGCCCACCAAGGTTTACGCCAAGATGAAGGCAAAAAACGGGATTAAGTAATACATTAAACTAAAGTATTTGCTGATAAAAGGCTCCCTCTGACGAGGGAGCTGTTGAGCGTAGCGAGACTCAGGGAGAGAAAAACTTAGATTCTTCTGTGTTTTAAAGTTTTCTCCCCCTCCGTCACGGCAAAGCCGTGCCACCTCCCTCGTCAGAGGGAGGTTATGGAATATAATAACACCACCTTAAAAGAACGGAGTAAAATTAATGGATAAAATGTGGGCGGGCAGGTTTCAAAAGGCCCTCGATAAAGAGGCGGACGATTTCAACTCGTCAATTCACTTTGACTGCCGTATGTTCAAGCAGGATATAACAGGCTCTATGGTGCATGCCGAAATGCTTTCTCGACAAGGAATAATCACGGCTAAAGAAAAGCTGCAGATAGTAAACGGCCTTGCTTCTATACTTGAAGACCTCCAAAACGGCAGCCTTTCCTTTGATATGAATGCCGAGGATATACATATGTTTGTTGAGTCGGAGCTTACTAAGAGAATCGGTGATGCGGGCAAAAAACTGCATACCGCAAGAAGCCGTAACGACCAAGTGGCCCTTGACATAAGACTTTACCTTAAAGAAGAGTGCGAGGAAATAAGCGGTCTTTTAAAGGAGCTTTTAAGGGCTATCCGTAATTTGGCAAGCGAGCATAAAAACGATATTATGCCGGGCTACACCCACCTGCAGCGTGCACAGCCCATAACCTTTGCGCACCATATTTTGGCCTACGCTATGATGTTTACCCGTGATGCAGAGCGAATAAACGACGCAAAACGGCGTATGATGTCCTCTTCGCCCATCGGCTCCTGCGCTTTAGCGGGCACTACCTACAACACCGACCGTGCCTTCGAGGCGGAAAATCTCGGCTTTACAGGTATTGCCCTTAACAGTATCGACGGCGTTTCCGACAGGGATTTCTGTGTTGAGTTGCTCTCCTGCTTTGCAACAATTATGATGCACTTGTCAAGATTTTCCGAGGAAATTATCCTTTGGTCAAGCTGGGAGTTTAAGTTTATCGAGCTTGACGACAGCTACACAACCGGCTCAAGCATCATGCCCCAGAAGAAAAACCCCGATATGGCGGAGCTTGTTCGGGGCAAAACGGGACGGGTTTACGGCGATTTAATGAGCTTACTCACCACCCTAAAAGGTCTTCCCCTCGCCTACAATAAGGATATGCAGGAGGATAAAGAGGCTATCTTTGATGCGGTGGATACCGTCAAAAAGTGTATTAAGGTGTTCACCCCTATGCTCGCCACAATGCGGGTACTGCCCGAAAATATGCGTAAGGCGGCGGGCAAGGGCTTTATTAACGCAACTGACCTTGCGGACTATCTGGTTAAAAAGGGTATGCCCTTTAGAACGGCTTATAAAAAGGTGGGCGAAATCGTCGCCTACTGCATAGATAACGGCCTTATTTTAGAGTCTGTACCTATGGAGAAGTACAAGGAATTTGACCCGACCTTTGATAACGATTTATTCGGCGAAATCTCCCTTGACGCCTGCGTCGAAAAGCGTATTTCGGCAGGCGGTACGGGGCCCGATTCGGTAGAAACACAGCTTAAATACATAACGGAGTTTTTAAATGACTAAGATATTTATTGACGGAAGCGCGGGCACAACGGGTCTTAGAATTTATGAAAGGCTTGAAAGCCGCAAGGATATAGAGCTTATCCGTCTTTCTGATGAATTAAGAAAAGATATAGCTGCAAGAAAATCGGCAATAAATTCCGCTGATATTGCATTTCTTTGCCTGCCTGACACGGCGGCTATAGAGGCGGTGTCCCTTGTGGAAAATGACAGCACGACTATAATCGACACCTCTACCGCCCACCGTACTAACCCCGATTGGGTATACGGTTTTCCTGAGCTATCGGCAGAGAATGAGCAAAAAATCGCAGGCTCAAAGCGTATAGCCGTCCCCGGCTGTCACGCAAGCGGCTTTATA
>CAJGCQ010000114.1 GCA_904501875.1 Clostridiaceae bacterium
AATGGCTTTTTTAGCTTTCTCTGCAATATTTACAGCACGTAGACCGAACTCGTCAAGCAGCTCCGTAGCAGGTCCCGAATGGCCGAAGGTATCGTAAACCCCTAATTTTAAAACGGGCACGGGATATTCTTCGCTTAGAAGCTCACTTACAGCGCCGCCTAAACCGCCTATAACAGAATGCTCCTCGGCAGTAACAATAGCACCGGTTTCCTTTGCGGCTTTGATAACCGCCTCATTATCAAGGGGCTTTATGGTGTGCATATTAATAACCCTCGCATTTATGCCTTCCTTTTTAAGAAGCTCATATGCCTCAAGCGCCTCGGCAACCATAAGACCTGTTGCAATAATTGTAACATCATTTCCCTGTTTAAGCTCTACTGATTTTCCGACCTCAAATTTATAATCTTCTCCGAATATAACGGGTACTGCAAGGCGGCCGAATCGCATATAAACAGGGCCGTCAAGCTCAAATGCCGCCTCAACCGCTTTTTTAGCCTCGGTTTCGTCCGCAGGATTGATTATAGTCATTCCCGGAATTGTGCGTATAAGCGCAATATCCTCGCAGCATTGGTGGGTAGCGCCGTCCTCACCGACCGAAATGCCTGCATGAGTAGCGCCAATAATAACATTAAGGTGGGGATAACCTACAGAGTTTCTTATCTGCTCAAAGGCACGGCCTGCCGCAAACATAGCAAAGGAGCTGCAAACAACCTTTTTACCCGTCGCCGCAATACCTGCCGCAATCCCTATCATATCCGCCTCTGCAATACCGCAGTCATAGAATCTATCGGGGAAAGCTTTTTTAAACATACCCGTTTGTGTGGCGGCGGCAAGGTCAGCGTCAAGCACCACAAAATCGTCTCTTTCAGCGCCTAATTTAACAAGAGTGTTACCGAATGCCGCTCTGGTAGCAACCTTTTTAATTTCTGACATTGTTCTGCTCCTCCTTACTGTAATGTCTCAAGCGTGGCCTTAAGCTCGGCCATTGCCTGTTCGTATTGCTCGTCATTAGGGGCAGAACCGTGCCAGCCAACCTGATTTTCCATAAAGGAGATGCCCTTACCCTTAACGGTTTTTGCGATAATCGCAACGGGCTTGTCAACGGTCTCCGCTTCCGTCAAAGCGGCTTCAATTTGGTCGAAATCGTGACCGTCAATTACGATTGTATGCCAATTAAAGGCTTCAAACTTCTTATCAATCGGAGCGGCGGAGTTAACCTCCTCAATGGTACCGTCAATCTGAAGATTATTGTAATCAACAAAGGCAGTAAGGTTGGAAAGTCCCTTATTTGCGGCAAACATAGCCGCCTCCCAAACCTGACCTTCCTCAATTTCACCGTCACCTAAAACAGTGTAAACCTTAAAGTTATCGCCAAAATGCTTTGCGGAAAGAGCCATTCCTACAGCGGCGGAAATTCCCTGACCTAAAGAGCCTGTGGACATATCAACACCCGGAATATGCTTCATATCGGGATGTCCCTGCAAAATACTGCCAATCTTACGAAGCGTTTTTAAAAGCTCGGTATCAAAGTAGCCTCGGTTAGCAAGTACCGAATAAAGTGTGGGTGCCGCATGACCCTTTGAAAGGACAAAGCGATCTCTGTTCTCCATTTTGGGATTTTTAGGGTCAATATTCATTTTAGCAAAATAAAGATATGTTAAAATATCGGCACAGGAAAGCGAGCCGCCGGGATGACCTGATTTTGCGCTGTGTACCCCCTCAATAATTCCCATTCTAACCTTGCAGGCACTAAGCTCTAACTGTTTTTTAGCCGCCGCATCCATCAAATCATTCCTTCCTAATTTTTGTTAAGTAATCTATAAAATCGGCTACTGCGCCGTCCTCACAACTGCAAGAAATAAAATCGGCATAAGCCTTTATATCCTCAGGTGTATCATAGGGAACTGCGCTTACATCCGCTTGTTTTATCATTTCAAGGTCGTTATAGTAATCGCCCATTGCAAAATAACAGCCTTTTTTTATTTTAAGCATTTTTTTAAGCTTGTCAAGCTCAGAGGCCTTTGAAACCCCTGCAGGAAATTGCTCATAATATTTTCTTTTTCTTCCCGCTATCACCGCCGAGGTATCAGAAAAGGAAGAAACGGCCTTTTCTTTAGCTATCATTTCCTTTACTAAGGCTAATTCCCTTTCATTATCAAAAAGGTAAACCACCTTATTCCAAGGATATTTTGATGCCTGCTCAAAGCTTACATTTTCACCGCTCAACCACTCATATTCCTGATGATCCCGTGTTTCCTGATTTTCGTGTATTGTAAGAATATTTTTACCGCTGTGCGCCTCAATTCCCACATTAAGACCCATATCGAGCACCTTTTTGGCGATATAATACTCATTTTCGGGCAAAAACAGCTCGTCGAGGACTTCCTCTTTTTCATAATCGTATATCATACAGCCGTTGGCCACGACCGAGGGAGAAACCCGTTTAATTTTATCAAGCACAGGGCCGACTGCACCTACCGTTCTTCCGGTAGAGAGAGAAAAATATCCGCCCTCACTCATAAAATACTTGATTTTTTCAATGTTTTTTGGATTAATCTTACCGCTTGACATAAGCGTTCCGTCAATATCGCAGGCAAAAAGACAGCCCGAAAAAATACCCATTTTATCTTAACCTTTTCAAAAAATTCATAAAGTAATCAGGAAGCGGAGAATCAAATTCCATATACTCCCCTGTTCTCGGGTGTATAAAACCAATTTTTTTAGCGTGCAGGCATTGACCGCCTAATTCCTTTATTATCTTTTTAGGGCCGTAAACCTCATCCCCTGCAACAGGATGGCCGATATATGACATATGCACCCTTATTTGATGTGTTCTGCCCGTTTCGAGCTTTAGCCTAATATGTGTGAAGCCCTCAAGCTTTTCTATAACCTCGTAATGGGTTACGGCGTTTTTACTGTTTTCGTAAATTACCGTCATCTGCTTGCGCTTTATGGGATGTCTGCCCACAGGTGCGTCGATAACACCGCTGTCGGATTTAAGGCTGCCGTAAACCACAGCCTCATACTCACGGGTAAAGGAATGCTCCTTTATCTGCTCGGCTAATTTATTATGTGCAAAATCGTTTTTTGCAACCATTAAAAGTCCGCTTGTGTCTTTATCAATT
>CAJGCQ010000115.1 GCA_904501875.1 Clostridiaceae bacterium
CGCTTGTAATTTACGGCTCCTCGGGGGTAGGCAAAACCCACCTGATGCTGGCTATAAAAAACCAGATAAGAAAGAACTTTCCCTACAAAAAAATTGTTTACACCAGAGGCGAGGACTTTACAAACGAGCTCATTAGGGCCCTTCAGGACGGTAAGTTAGGCCTTGGAACAATAGAGGATTTCCGCACCAAATACCGCGGTGTAGATGTTCTTTTAATAGACGATATTCACTTTATTGCGGGAAAAGAGTCTACCCAAGAGGAATTTTTCAACACATTCAATACCCTTTATCAAAACAATAAGCAGATTGTGGTCACCCTTGACCGCCCCCCCAGAGAGATTAAAACCCTTGACGACCGTATCCGCTCCCGTTTTGAAAGCGGTCTTTTTGCGGATATTGCTCTTCCCGATTTTGAAACAAGGGTAGGTATTATCAAGAAAAAAGCGGACCAGCTTCACATTGAAATTGAAGAAAATTTAATCTTCTACATTGCCGAAAATATAAAGTCAAACACCCGCCAGCTTGAGGGGGTTGTTAAAAAGCTTGAGGCCTTTATTTCCATTCAAAATAAAATACCCACCCTTGCGGTTGTGCAGGGCTTTATAAGGGATATTATAAATGATACCCGCCCCGAGCCTGTTAAGATAGAAAGAATTATTGCCGAGGTTGCTAAGACCTACAATGTTTCTGAAAGCGATATTCTTTCAAACCGCCGTACATCTGCATTGGTGCTTGCCCGTCAGGTGGCGATGTATATAGCGAGAGAGACCACCAACCTTTCCTACAAGGCTATAGGCGAAAGCTTCGGCAAGGACCACACCACAGTTCTTTACAATGTGAACCGTATCGAAAACTTTTTAAAGGACAAGCCCTATGAAAAGGAGCTTATTGACGATATTATAAGAAATTTAACAAGCGAGGCCACAGAATTTTAATTGAGTTTTGCACCGTTTTAAACTTAATTAACCTAAAATTTATTAACATACAGGTTAATAACAATTTTTAAGAAAATTTTATCCACTTTTTATCCATTCACTTTTAAAGCTTAATTTGCTTATAACAAAAGGAACAAAAGCGGTTTTCCACCGTTTTAACACCCCTTATTACTACTGTTATTTTAAAACCTTTTTTTAGGAGGAAAAAATATGATTTTTTCTGTTGAACGCCAAAAGCTGTTGGACGCAGTAACAAAGCTCCAAAGAGTTGTGGGAGCAAAAACCTCTATGCCCGTTTTAGAGGGTATACTCATTTCAGCCGAGCAGGGCAAGGTAACACTTATTTCCTACAATCTCGAAATGGGAATGAAAAAGGAAATCTACGCTAAGTGCGACGAGGCGGGAGATATTGTAATAAATGCAAGGCTCCTTGCTGACATTTTAAGAAGAATGAACGGCCAACAGGCAGAAATTTCTGCTGATGACCGCCTTAACTGCCACATAAAGTGCGGAGAAGCCACCTTTGATATTATGGGTATGGCCTCTGAGGATTTTCCCGAGATGCCCACTGTAGGAAGCGGTAAAAATATAACGATAGAGGGCAAGGTATTAGCCGATATGGTTAAGGGTACCTTTTTCGCCACTGCACAAAACGAAGGTGCAAAGCCCGTCCTTACCGGAATTTATGTAACAATAGAGGACGGAATTATGCAATTTGTGGCTATTGATGGATATAGATTAGCAATTCGTAAACAAAAGGTTTACATTTCGGACAGTTTTGTCTTTCTTATATCAGGAAAGGCAATATTGGAGGCGGTGAAGCTAATCGATGAAGAAACAGAAAATGTAGAAATAAGCGTCGGGGAACGACTTATAAGCTTCAATATTAACGGATATGAATTTATATCCCGTCTTTTTGAGGGTGAGTTTGTAAACTATAAAAAGACTATTCCCCAGTCACACACTCAAAGGGTTGTAGTTAATACAAGGGAGCTTATAAATACGGTTGAGCGAGTTTCGCTTTTAATAAGCGAATCGTTTTCCACCCCTGTTCGCTGTTATTTTAACGAGCTTAATGTTGTTTTCACCTGCGCCACCTCAATGGGCAGAGCGACAGAAACCTTTAATACAAAAATAGAGGGAGAAAGCTTTGAAATAGGTCTTAACAGCCGCTATCTTTTAGACGCATTAAAGGCGGCGGAAACCGAACAGGTGCAGATACTCTTTAACGGGCCTAACAACGGCGTATTGATTAAGCCTTTAGAGGGTGACGACTTTAAGTATATGATAATGCCTATGAGGTTGAGATAATGGAGTATAAAAAAATTTCCGTAAGGGAAGATTTTATAAGGCTTGACAGCGCTATGAAATTAGCCGGCCTTGTTTCAACAGGGGGTCACGCCAAGACTGTTATCCAAAACGGAGAGGTAAGGGTAAACGGTGAGGTTTGCCTTTTAAGAGGCAAAAAATTAAAAAGCGGAGACAAAGCGGAATTTGACGGAAACGGATTTATAATAGAATGAAAATTAATTGCTTTTCCTGCCGTGATTTTCGCAATCTCCCGAATATTGAAATTTCCTCTTTTGACGAAATGAATGTAATCTGCGGTGAAAACGCCCAGGGAAAAACCAATCTTTTAGAGGGTATATGGCTTTTTACGGGGATAAAAAGCTTTAGAGGTGCAAAGGATTCTGCCTTGCTTAAATTTGGCTGTGAAAAGGCAGAGCTTAATCTTTTGTTTTCGGCTGAAGGTATAGAAAACGATGCTCAAATAGAAATTAAGGAGCACCGAAAGGCGTTTTTTAACGGCAATAAGCTAAAAACCCCCTCTCAATTAGCGGGAAAATTTAACGCAATCGTCTTCTCCCCTAACGATTTAGGACTTGTAAAGGACGGGCCCGCAGTACGGCGGAGATTTTTAGATATTGCCATAGGTCAGCTCTACCCTAATTATATTTCGGCTCTTAAAAACTATATGCGGGCGGTAACACAGCGAAATCAAATTATTAAGGACTATCGGTATGACGGTACACTTTCGGTAATGCTTGATATTTTTGAAGACGAAATCGCCGCAAACGGAGCAAAAATAGCCGATATAAGAAAAAAATATATAGATAGACTGGGCGAATTTTTACCAAAGGTTTATGAGGGTCTTTCTTCGGGAAAAGAAATACTCGAAAC
>CAJGCQ010000116.1 GCA_904501875.1 Clostridiaceae bacterium
AAACTATGTAAACAGCGTTGTGGATAACTCATCTGACAATACCGATAATACTGATGATGATTACGATAAGCCGAACATTATATGTATAATGAATGAGTCCCTTGCCGACCTTAGCGTGCTCGGCAATCTCACCACAAACGAGGATTATATGCCCTTTATGCGAAGCCTTACCGAAAACACAGTTAAGGGCAATCTTTATGTCCCTGTAATCGGTGCGGGTACATCTAATACCGAATTTGAGTTTTTAACAGGCCATACCACCGCATTCTTGCCCTCGGGCAGTAATGCTTATATGCTTTATATTAAAAATCCGATTGCATCACTTGTTTCCACCCTTGAAGCACAGAATTATTCTTCTTACGCACTGCACCCCTACTATGCGGCGGGCTGGAGCCGCACCGCTGTTTATAATTATTTGGGCTTTAACAAGTTTACAAGCCTTGAGAATATTATGGATGTTTCCCTTATGAGGGAGTACCAGGAAAAAGGCAGCGACCCTAATTATCTGCAAGCCTTGGTTGAGCGGTACTATCCGGGCAGTAATATGCTTTTGCGCCAGTATATAAGCGATTCCTACGATTATAAACTGCTCATTAAGGATTACGAAAACCGAGATAAATCTCAGCCATATTTCGCCTTTAATGTTACAATGCAAAATCACGGCGGATATACCACAAGCTGTGTCAACTTTGAGGAATCGATTTATGCAACCTCGGTTTCAAAGAACTACAACAAGGCAAATAAGTACCTTTCGCTTGTAAAGGCCAGCGACAATGCCTTTAAGGAGCTAATTGAATACTTTGAACAGGTCAAAGAGCCCACAATAATTTGTATGTTCGGCGACCACCAGCCCTCGGTGGAGATGGATTTTATAGCAGAGGTTATGGGTGTTGACAACCTTTCAAGCCTTACTCCCGAGCAGGAGCAGTCCCGCCATATTACGCCCTTTATAATATGGGCTAACTACGATATTCAGGAAGGGCAGATTAACAAGCTCAGCTCAAACTATCTCTCGTCGCTTGTTTTAGAGACTGCGGGCATAAAGCTTACAGAATATAATAAATACCTCTTGAAGCTTTCGGAAACTCTGCCTGTAATTGATACGATGGGATATATCGATAACGAGGATAATTACTACAAGTGGAGCGATGTCTCCCCCTACAGCGCCCTGCTTGACGAGTACGAGAAGGTTCAGTACAATAATATCTTTGACAGAAAGAACCTTAATTCCGAAATATTCTATATAAACGGCTATGTTCCCGAGGAAACCGCTTCAGAGGACAGCACCGTAACAGAAGAGGGTGCCTAATGCGAAACACCACACTTTGCCACATTGAGCGGGACGGAAAGTACCTTATGCTCCACCGTGTGAAAAAGGAAAACGACCTTAATCACGATAAGTGGGTAGGAATTGGCGGGAAATTTGAAGATAAGGAAAGTCCCGAGGAATGTAACCTAAGAGAGGTCAGAGAGGAAACAGGGCTTACCCTCAATTCCTGTAAATATTGCGGTATTGTCACCTTTGTTTCGGATAAATGGGAAACCGAGTATATGCACATTTTCCATTCTGAGGATTTTTCGGGTACGGTTTGCAGCTGTGATGAGGGAAATCTCGAATGGGTTGAAAAGCAGAAGCTTTACACCCTGCCCATATGGGAGGGCGATAAGATTTTTCTGCGCCTTATTGAAAAAAATGCGCCTTTCTTCTCGCTTAAGCTTGAATATGTGGGCAACAAACTTGTAAACGCAATTTTAAACGGTAAAAAGCTATGAAAAATATTTTAGTCAGCGCTTGCCTTTTAGGTGTAGCCTGTCGGTATGACGGTAAGTCAAAACCCGTGGACGAGGTTATCAAGCTCAGCAAAAGCTACGGCTTAGTTCCTGTATGTCCCGAGATTTTGGGAGGACTGCCAACTCCCAGAATACCCTGCGAAATAAGGAACGGCAGGGTGATAAACTACGAGGGAGAAGATAAAACCGCCGAATACACAAGAGGAGCCCAAGAGGTATTGCGGCTTGCAAGGCTTTTAGACTGCGATACGGCGGTTTTAAAGAAAAAAAGTCCCTCCTGCGGAAGCGGAGAGATTTATGACGGAAGCTTTACGGAGAACGCCGTCAGCGGCTACGGTATTTGTGCAGAACTCCTTAGAGCAAACGGAATAAGGGTTTTGGACGAAACAGGGATTAAAGAATTACAGGACGGTGGATTATGAATATCTGTCTCTACGGTGCATCAAGTAATGCTATAGCAATGTCTTACATCAACCCCACCGAGGAGCTGGGCGCTAAAATTGCTGAAAGGGGTCATACCCTTATATACGGCGGCGGTGCGGCAGGCCTTATGGGCGCGGCGGCAAGAGGTGCATACTCACAGGGCGGTGAAATAATAGGGATTGTGCCCTCATTTCTTAATGTGGACGGCATTTTGTTCGATAACTGCGACGAAATGATTTTCACCGAGACTATGCGTGAGCGCAAGAAATTAATGGAAGAAAAGTCCGATGCCTTTATTGTTACCCCCGGCGGAGTAGGCACATTTGACGAGTTTTTTGAGATTTTAACCCTTAAACAGCTTGGCAGACATTCAAAGCCAATCGCCGTATTTAACATAAACGGTTATTTTGACAGTCTTGTTGAGCAGTTAAAAAATGCGGTGCACAAGCAATTTATGAACCCCGATTCTTTTGAGCTTTGTTTCTTCACCGATAATTCAAATAAGCTGATAAATTACATTGAGTACGCCGTAAAAGAACCCGAACAGGCAAAAATTTATAAGGACCTTAAATAATTATAAAATAGCCAATATATTAATTCGGAATGCGGAATTAACGGACGGTCAAGGATGCCCGTCCCTACGCTGTGAAATTTAGTTTTTCTCGTTCTAATGTCTAACATCTAATATCTAAAGCAGCCGGCATCCTTAACAGCCCGTTTAGATTTATGCAAAAAACAGAACGGCTAACAGGCTTTTCTACATAAAAGCTCTATTGGCCGCCGCAAGAAATTCCGTAAGCAAAAACCAGCCGCCTAAAAAGGCGGC
>CAJGCQ010000117.1 GCA_904501875.1 Clostridiaceae bacterium
GATAAAAATATAAAGCGCATTGAGGAGCTTACCAAAAGGGCGGAGGAGTCCGAAAAAATACGGGCTGAGTATGCCGATTTTACCGAACATGCTAAACAGTACAAGGCGGATATGGAAAATGACATAAAAAAAGCCGCCGAGCTTAAAACTAAAATTGACAGCGAGCAGGATATAAAAAATGCTGAAAAGCTTCATGAAATGCTTAAAACAAAAGAGGAGCTGGACTTGCTTAACGAGGGCTTAAAGCTTGAGGGCGGCGGCTTTGCCGATGATGCCTATGTAAAAATGGTGGAGCTAAGTCTTAATATGACTAAGACCGCCGAGAAAAGCTTTAATGACAAAACCGCCGAGGCTTCAAGACTTCGTGAAAGCCTTAGTGCAGCGGTAAAGCCTGACAGTGAATCGGCACAGCAAGAGGTTTTAGAGGAAAGGGAAGAGCTTAACGAAAAAAGCGAGAAAATCAAAGCTGAAATATTCAAAAAGGAAGAGGAAATTGGTAAGCTTTCCGATAAGGAAGGAGAGGTATTAAAAAGCCGTAAGGGTGTAAAAATACCTCTTATTGCAGTCGGAGCGGTGCTCTTGGCAACTGCGGCGGTGGCATTTGCAGTATTCAGTTCTGCTGTATTTTCCGTTGCAAGTGCGGCGGTGGGTCTTATACTTTTAATATTGGGCTTTCTTCTGCGTCCTCTTGACAAGGAGAAAATAGATAAGTTCTATTCCGATTTAAATCGGCTTAAGGCTGAAAACGAAAACCTCAAGCGAGAGCGGGAAGATATATTTCAAAAAATAACCTTGCTGTCTGCAAGGCTTGAAGCAATAAACACGGCAGTAAATGCGGGCATATCTGTGACCGAAAGGCAGAGGGCACTTTTAAGCCGGTGTGAGGAGCAGGCGAGAGAATTTAAATCCGAATTTGATACAAAGCGTGACGCTTTGTTTAAGCTTTTCGGGCGGTATAAAAGAGCTGAAAACATCGAGCAGATACAAGCAGAGCTTGAAACTCTTACCGCAAACGCCGCAAAGCAAAAGGAAATTAAGCAAAGGATTAATTATATTGTCCGTGATTTGGGCAATATTTCCTATGAAGAGGCAGAGAGAAAGCTTGAAGCTTTGCCCGATTATAAGCCTGACAATACCGATTTTGAAGCCTTAAAGCAGGAATATGAAGGTATATTGGGTTTGATTACTCAGAAAAGGGAAAGGCTTGCCGGAAGTGAGGCTAAGGCGCTTTCCCGTCTTGAGGTGGCGGAAAATCCTGATGAATTAAATAGGGAAATCGTAGAACTAAAGAAAAAAACCTCCGGACAGGCGGAATATTGTAAAGCGGCGGATATCGCCTTAGAGGTTTTAAGAGACAGCTTTGCCGAGCTTCGCCGGGGCTATGGCTCTGCCTTAGAGCAAAAGGCGGGGGAGATTTTCAGCGGTATTACGGGCGGAAAATATGAATCTATGCAGATTTCCAAGTCCTTTGATATTAGTGTTGAAAAATCGGGAGTTTTCGGCGGTAAGGAATCGGCTTATTTAAGTGCGGGTGCTTACGACCAGGCGTATTTAAGCCTTAGGTTTGCGCTTTCCGACCTGATATTTGAAAATACCGAAAGCCTGCCGATATTACTTGACGACGCCCTTACCCAGTATGACGATAAAAGGGCGGAAACAGCCCTTAAATACCTAAAGGAATATTCTAAGGACGGGCAGATAATAATGTTTACCTGCCACCGTGCGATTTATTCTTCTGCCGAAAAATTGGGAGCGGAGTGCAAGGAGTTTTAGATATTAGACTTTAGATGTTAGACGGTTTATTCAATTAAATTTTTAAATGTAGGGGAGGGCATTTAAGCCCTCCCCTACATTGTTAAAGGATATTGTTAAAGCAATATTTTATAAAGCGCATTTATATCCTCTGCGATATAATCGGCGCCTGCGGCTTCTAATTCCTCTCGGTTGCCGAAGCCGTAAAGCACCCCGACACAGGATATGCCGTTTACCTTTGCTCCGTCGATATCATGATGACGGTCACCTACAATAATAGCAAGGGATTTATCATTAATATCACATTCTTTAAGGGCGTAGGCTATGACTGCGTCCTTATTATTTCGTGTTTCGTCCATAGATGCGCCTGCAGCAAAGTCGAAATACTGCATAAGGCAGAAATGCTCTAAAATCCGTTTTGCAAACTTCTCGGGCTTAGATGTGGCGAGAATAACCATCTTCCCGCTTTCTTTAAGCGCCTTTAAAAATTCGGGGATACCGTTATAGATTGCATTCTCAAAAATCCCTGTAGTCTTATAATACTCCCTGTATAAATTTACTGCCGTCTGTGATTTTTCAATGTCAAACCCGCAAAAGTCTCTAAAGCCGTCCAAAAGGGGAGGGCCTATAAATTTGCAGAGGGTTTCATAGGGCGGAATAGGAGCATTTAGTTTATTCAGAGCGTATTTTACCGAATTTGTAATCCCTAATGCGGAATCGGTTATTGTTCCGTCTAAATCAAATAAAATGTATTTGTAATTTTTCATTTTTACTCCTTATATAAAAGCCTCCCTTGTAAGGGAGGCTTACTTAAAATATTACTCCGAAACCGATACCGTTTCTTTTTCTTCTGCGGGAGTATTGTCGAGCTGTTCGTGTGAAAGGAGCGGCTCAACATCCTTGCCCTTAATATTTCTGTCAACATAATTCTTAGTAATTTTAACAACAAGCGGAATTAAAACAACAACACCTATAAGGTTAGGCAGCATCATAAGTCCGTTGAATGTGTCGGAAATATCCCAAGCAAGGCTTGAAGTAAGTACAGCGCCGAATATAACGGTGCAAACATGAATTATCTTGAATATAACGGTAGTCTTAGCGCCGAAGAGGTATTCCCAAGCTTTTGAGCCGTAATGCGACCAGCCGAGAACTGTGGTGAACGCAAAAAGGAACATAGCAATCGCAATGAACTTTTGACCGATGTTACCCCAACTGAAAACTGTATTAAATGCACCGCCTACAAGTGTTGCATCATTAAGTCCCTCGGCAAGAGCGCCTGTTTTA
>CAJGCQ010000118.1 GCA_904501875.1 Clostridiaceae bacterium
AAGCCGACAGCTTTTATTTTCGTTTTATTGCCTTGATTTCTACATAAAACCGTCAGGGTATTCGTAAGTTTTGACGATTGGATTTTTTTACCTGACGGGGTAAAAAAATACTTTATTTTTTTAAAAAAATGTAGTATTATATAAAAAGCAAAATTATTACAGAGGTACAGCAATGCAAAGAACTAAACTAAAGGACAGAAAGCTTCCCGACTACACCCGAGGAGAAGAAATTTTCAATATGGTCTCCCACATAGTGGGCGGAGCCTTCGGTATTGTGGCACTTGTAACCTGTGTGGTCAAGGCTTTTTTAAACGGAGACCCCTACCAGATAATAAGTGCTTTTATCTATGGCTTTTCGATGGTGGCGCTTTATACTATGTCAAGCATATACCATGGCTTAAAACCGGAAATGCCTAAAAAGGTTATGCAGGTAATCGACCATTGTGCCGTATTTATACTTATAGCAGGAACCTACACTCCATGCGTTCTATGTGCTTTGAGAGAGAAAAGCACCCCTCTCGGCTGGACCATATTCGGCATAGTGTGGGGTGTCTCGGCACTTGGAATTACCCTTAACGCAATAGACCTGAAAAAATATAATGTATTTTCAATCATCTGTTATCTGGCGCTTGGATGGTGTATAGTTTTCACGGGCAAATCGGCTACCAAAGCCATCGGTTTCCCCGGCTTTTGGTGGCTGTTGGCGGGCGGAATAGCCTACACGGTAGGTGCGGTGCTTTACGGAATAGCCGGCAGAAGTGTACACCGCTATATGCACTCTGTATTCCATATTTTTGTGGTCTTAGGCAGTATTTTGCAGTATTTTTGCATACTGTTATATATTTTAGTATAGGAGAATTAAAATGAAAGATTATGTAATTATTACCGACTCTTCCTGCGACCTTACCCCCGCACTCGCAGCCGAAACACAAATTGAGGTTATCCCCCTGCAATTAACAATGGAGGGAAAGGAATATAAAAACTATCTTGACGGCAGAGAAATTGACTTCAAGGCTTTCTACGCAAAGCTGCGTGAGGGTGTTAAAGCAAGTACCTCCGCCGTTAATCCCGATGTATTTTCCGAAGCCTTTAAAAAAATACTAAACGAAGGCAAGGATATACTTTATTTAGGCTTTTCCTCAGGACTTAGCAGTACCTTCCACGCAAGCACTATCGCCGCAGAAGACCTTATGCAGGCATATCCCGACAGTAAAATCTACTGTGTCGATACCCTTGCGGCATCATTAGGTCAGGGACTTCTTGTATACTTAGCCGCCGAGAAAAAGAAAGACGGAGCTACAATCGAAGAGGTGCGTGACTTTGTAGAGCAAAACAGGCTTCACCTTTGCCATTGGTTTACTGTAGACGACCTTAACCACCTAAAGCGAGGCGGCAGAGTTTCGGCCACCACGGCGCTTGTGGGCACTATGCTTAATATTAAGCCTATTCTCCATGTTGATGATGAAGGCCACCTGATAAATGTCGGCAAGGTGCGCGGCAGAAAGGCCTCTATTGAAAGTATGGTTACACATATGAAGGAAAGCGTAATCAATCCCTCAGAGCAGACCGTGTTTATAAGCCACGGCGACTGCGAAGAGGACGCTCTCACCCTTAAGAAAATGGTGGAAATAGAGTTTTCGCCTAAGAGAATAGAAATGAACACCATAGGTCCCGTTATCGGTGCACATTCGGGTCCCGGTACGCTAGCGGTATTCTTCCTTGGTGATAAGAGATAAATTCCGATAACTTTTAAGCCCTAAGTCTCAAAAAAGACTTAGGGCTTAGTTTTTAGCACAATATAATTTAGTCTTGAATAGCGTCTAAAATAAGCTCAACGCATTTATCTATCCCAATTTTGCCGGAATTCAGGCACATATCGTAATTCTTTGCATCTCCCCACTCACGGTCGGTATAATGCTTATAATAAATCTTGCGTTTTTTATCCTTGTCGGCAAGTCTCTGATTCGGTTTCTTCTCGCTTTCTCCGTAAAGCTTTACAATCCTTTCGGCACGCGACTGAAGATCTGCATGAATGAAGACATTAAAGCAGTCTTCCCTACCCTTTAGTATGTAGTCCGCTCCTCTGCCCACAATAACACAGGGCTGTTCGGCAAGCTTTAATATAACCTGCCGCTGTACACAAAAAATAAAGTCCGACATAGAAAATCCATTTTGCATAATGGGTATTCCCTGAGACATTGCAAAGGAAAAAATGCTTTTAGACGGAGAAAACTCACCGTTTTCCTCAATATAGCCTACATCAAAGCCTGTCTCGTCCGCAACCTGCTTTACAAGCTCCTTATCATAAAAAGGAACGCCTAACCGTTCTGCCAGCAGTTTGCCAACCGTTCTTCCTCCGCTGCCAAACTGACGGCTTATAGTGATAATATTTTTTGCCATACCAAATCCCCCTTAGATTCGAACCCGGTTTTAAAGTGCGGATTTTCGCCTTTGCATTATTAAAATACTTGTTTCAAAATCTGATTCAAGTTTGAATGCTTTGGCTAACTAATCATGTAAATAAATAGTGCGTGAATTGCGGTGCATATACACATTAAGTACAAGCCCTATTCCGAGATATAGACAGAAAAGCGAGGTCCCGCCCGCACTGAAAAATGGCAGGGTAATACCGATAACGGGCAATATCGAAATACACATACCGATATTAATAACCATCTGTGCAAACAGCACAGAGAACATACCCACACACATAAGCTTGCCACTATCTTTAGAGGAAAGCTTCGCAACACGCAGACAGCGTAAACAAATCGCCGCAAGCAGTAAAACCACCGCCATACAACCCAAAAATCCAAGCTCCTCGCCGATGCTTACAAAAATAAAATCGTTGTAGCCGTAGGGCACAATGCCGTTTTGGGTAAGGTCTCCGTTCAAAAAACCCTGACCTGTAAGACCGCCGTTCGCAAGCGCCATTTTTCCGCGCCATTGCTGGTACAAAACTCCGCTTGTATCGGCATTAGTATCAAAAAGGCTT
>CAJGCQ010000119.1 GCA_904501875.1 Clostridiaceae bacterium
AATGCGTAACGCATAATTTAAGGACTCAGGGATTTCCCTGAGTCCTTTTGCTATACAGTAATATTAAACCGTTTCAACCTTTATCAAATTGGTATTACCCGATTTGCCGTTTGTAACTCCGCCTGTTATTACAATTTTATCTCCGTCCTTAAGCTTAAGCGTCTCCTTAGTAAGCTTTTGGGCGCTGTAGAACAGCACATCGGTCGAGGGGTAATTCTCGCACATAACAGGAATAACGCCCCAGGATAGTGAAAGCTTATGCCAGGTCTTTTGGTTGGTGGTAAGGCCTATAATATCTACAGGCGGGCGGAAACGGGACACCATTCGAGCTGTCATTCCCGAGAGACTGCAAACCGCGATAGCCTTTGCGTTAATATCGATAGCCATTCCGCAGGTGGCGTGAGAAATAGCGTCCACGGTGTTTTTAATTTTAAACTCGGCTGATAGGAAACGCTTTTTGTAGTGAATATTTTTCTCGGTACTTTCGGCAATTATCGCCATTGTCTCAACCGCCAAAACAGGATATTTCCCTGCAGCCGTCTCGCCAGAGAGCATAATCGCACTTGTGCCGTCATACACGGCGTTAGCAACATCGGAAATCTCTGCACGGGTGGGACGGGCATTTGTTATCATAGATTCGAGCATTTCGGTTGCGGTAATAACCCGTTTTCCGAGCATTCTGCATTTAGTGATAATTTGCTTTTGAATAGCGGGCAGTTTCTCAAAGGGAATTTCAACACCCATATCACCTCGGGCAACCATAATTCCCGCACATTCTTCGCTGATTTCCTCGATATTGTCAACGCCCGAGCGGTTTTCAATTTTAGCAATCAGCTCGGTTCCATCTGCTCCGATTTCGGTAAGGTAATTCTTAACATCAAGCAAATCCTGCTTGCAGGAAACAAATGAACAGGCAATGAAGTCTATCCCCTCCTTAATTCCGAATGCGATATCCTCCTTGTCCTGGTCGCTTAAATACTTTTGCTTTAAGATTTTATTCGGAAAACTCATACTCTTGCGGTCGGAAAGCTCACCGCCGATAATAACCTTGCAATTAACATCAGTATTAGTTGTACTTACTACCTCAAAGCTTAAAAGTCCGTTGTTCAGGAGTATCCTATCCCCTTTTTGAAGGTCATTAGCAAGACCCTTATAGTTAATCGATACCTTTTTCTCGTCACCCTCAATTTCTTCTGCAGTAAATGTGAAGCTCTCCCCTTCTTTCAGGGTGATTTTACCGTTTTTAAAGGTTTTAATACGGTATTCGGGACCCTTTGTATCAAGCATAATGGCGATGGGAAGCCCCAACTTTTCCCTAACTTTTTTCACAAGGTCAATACGCTTTTTATGGTCCTCGTGGGTATTGTGGGAAAAGTTAAGCCTCGCAACATTCATACCTGCCTTGCACATAGCAGTAATTGTAGCCTCGTCAGAACAGGCAGGTCCTAATGTACATACTATTTTTGTTTTTCGCATTCTGTTTCACCTTTTAATTTACAGAAATTTTCTTCTGTTTCGTTTTCTTTGTCACGCATTGCACGAAGTGTCATATCGACGCTCTTTGAGGGCCGCATAAGTGCCGCCACACCTATAAGACCTGTAAGCTCGTCACGCTTTGTACGGTAACTGCGTCCTGCAAATGAAAGCTGTCTTTATTGTATTTAAGGAGCAGTTCCATTCCCTATTCTTAGGTGATATTTGTATAAATTTCCAAATAATCCCCTATTATAAAAATATACTAACATTTTAGCATATTTTCACTCGATCGTCAATAGCTTACTATGAATACAGTTGAATAATCGCCCGACTCAGAGTCGGGCGATAGGTTTTATCAGTTTTCCATTTGTTTGCCTAAGAATGAGGCGGCAACTGTAGCTAATTTAATATCACTATCCTTTGCAGCTTCACCGTCAGCGGTTGTAAGTACTACCGCTCCGCTCACATCACCTGCCGCTATTATCGGGGCGGCGACAGCAATGTTCTGGTTAATGCCCTCAATAGCAGGGATTGCACTCTCGGTCGGGTAAACCTCTACCCTTCTGCCCTCCATAATATCCTCAACATTTTGAGTCACACGGCGTTCCAGAACTTCTTTTTTTGAAATTCCCGAGGCAGCTATACAATGGTCACGGTCGCAAATAAGCACCGTTAAATCAGTAGCTGAGGTAAGCGCATCAGCATACTGTGCGGCAAACGATGAGAGCTCCCCTATCGGTGAATACTTTTTAAATATAACCTCGCCGCCCGAATTAGTATATATTTCCAGAGGCTCGCCCTCGCGAATCCTCATAGTTCTTCTAATCTCTTTCGGTATAACCACACGACCGAGGTCGTCGATTCTACGAACTATTCCAGTTGCTTTCATATATAAAAACTCCTTTGTTGATTTTATAACATTTCTATTATCTGTCAACAAAGGAGTTTTATACTGATTAAAAAAGATTATTCAAATTCAATACACATAGCAATTGTGCTTTTGTCAGGATTTTCAGGAACAATCAGTTTTTTATCTTCAATCATATCGTGTAATGTCATCATACGTATATTGAAAATCAGCATTGACGCTATATATAACAACTGTTTTTCTAAAATAGGATGGCTATTTTTCTTTAATATTTCTACGGTTTGATTAAATACATTTTCTATATCTTTTGATAGACTTTCGGTCAAAGGATGTGCAAACAAAATCTCTTTGCATTTCTCT
>CAJGCQ010000120.1 GCA_904501875.1 Clostridiaceae bacterium
CCAAAGCCTATCAGCCTTGCCTCTTCATAAACCTTTGCCGTCCCGTAAATGCCGATAAAAAGGCAGATAAAGCAGACAAAGGAAACCCCAAAAGACCTAAAAAACGCTTTAATTTTAATCATTCCTTTTTTGTTTATGTAAGCTCGCAAAACAGCTCTGCAAGGGCATTTCCCACAAGCTCGGCAGAATAATGCGCCTCTGTAAGAGTATTTACATCTGTGCCGAACTCGATTAAAAGGGAGCCTTTAGTCAGGTTTTGGTTATACTTTTTAGGCATCAGGCTCAGAGGGCGGGCAAGTTTCGGATATTTCTGCTCGATTTTTTGTTGCAGTCTTACCGCTAACTTTAAATTTTCCTTCCAATTCGGAAAATCGGTGACGCTGCCGCTTTGAGAGCCCATAACAAGCATTACCTGCGCCGCCTTTTTGCCCTCAATTTCGGTAACAAGCTTTACCTTGTCGCTTTCCCCCGAGCTTACCGCATCACGGTGCAGGTCAATCACCACCTTTATTGAGGGGTGTTTTTTTAGATAACTGTTTATAGTCTTTGCCGCTCGGGAATAACTGCCCGTGTAGTTAGGATAATCGTGCTCGCTTGTATCGTGAAGGGTCTTAATTCCCGCATTGTTAAGCTTTTCCGCCACAATTTTGCCCACGCTTACCATATTTTTATTAGTTTCTCTTGTGCGGGAGGAAAATGCCTCGGTATAGTAATCCGCCTCATCGAGTATAAAGGTCTCGGTGGTGTGGGTGTGGACTATAAGCACCTGGGGAGTGTCGTTTTTTGCAATTTTAAAGGTGAGGGGCGACTCCAACAGCCCTTTTATATCAACATCAAGCTCGGTACTGTTTTTCATATACACCCCGTTATAGGAAAAGGGGGCGTTATAGGGCGAAATATACCTGCTTATAATCTTGCCCTTAACGCTTCCCTCAGTGCTTGCGGGTATGTTTTCCCCGCTTTCCTCTATGGTCTTCGTTTCCTCGGTTATTACGGTCTCGGTTTCCTCTTCTTCCTCAAAGTAAAATACATCATTTGCGGGAATCTGCAGGGTTTCGGCTTCATTTTTTCTGCCCTTAAAGCAAAAGCTGTAGGCGTTATAAGAAATAAGGACTATACACACCGTAAATACGCCCATAAGCCTTGATATTCCCGAAATTTTACGCATTTTTCCGCCTCCCACATAAACATTTTATGCGGGGTTATTTTAGGTTATACCAGCTGTGAAATTATCTCCCCGTCTATTTCAGGCTGTAAAAATCGATTTAAGGAAAAGGCTAAAAGCTCGCTTATTCTCTCGACCAAAAGGTCAACCTCTTTAGGGGTTACAAACATATCGGTTGGTCTTTCGGGCTCTTTGCCTGTAAGCTCTAAGGCAAGGGTGTCTGCGTCTGTCACGGTGGGTATTCCCAAGGCTATAACAGGCACACCAAGGGTTTTTTCGCTTAGTTCCCGTCGTGAATTTTTAACCCCTGAGCCCGGGGAAATGCCGGTATTGCAAAGCTGTACCGTCCTGAAGAGTCTGCCTGAGCTGCGTGCTGCAAGGGCATCTATTACTATTACAGCATCAGGCTTTACCGCTTCTACCGCCCCGTTTATAAGCTCGGCGGTTTCAATGCCCGTTTGTCCTAATACCCCGGGTGTTATTACCGAAACACTTTTAAGTCCCTTTAAGCCTATATTTTCCGCAAACTGCCCCGAAATATGCCTCGTAGCCAAAATCTGCTTTGCGGTAAGGGGGCCTACTGCGTCGGGGGTTATGTCGGTGTTGCCGAGCCCCGCAATTAAAATACTTTTCTTTCTTTCAGGCAAAAGCTGTGTGAGCGCCGAGACAACCGAATTTTGAAGCTCAGAATAATCGCAGATTTTACATATGGGCGGAAATTCCAAGGTTATATAGCTCCCCATAGGCTTTCCTACCGCTTCTTCCCCCTCTTTAGAGGTTATTTTAATCGACGAAATCCTTATTTCCCCCTCTTTTTTTATTTCCTTTTCCACACCCCTTATTTCCTCATTTTCCCCGCCCGAAAGCTCAATAGCCAAATCTGTTCTGATACTCATTTTTTACACCCTTTCTCACAAAAAAAGCTTTCCCTTTTTGTGAAAAATAATCCTCTTTTTTTTCCTTAAAAAAGTTGAAAAATTTTTGGTTTTATGGTATACTTAAGTGGATTATTATAATTAATAAAGGGTGGTTTACATAATGCCGATAAATTCATTAGACGACATTTGGTCCGCCGTTTGTGAGGAATGTAAAAAAACCATTTCGGAAGTAGCCTTTGACTGCTTTTTGAGGAACCTTAAGCCTATTTCTCTCGACGCCGGAGTTTTTATTCTTTCAATAGATAACGATTATATGCGGGGCGTTGTGGAGCAGAACTACACCGAGCTTTTAAATTCCGCATCAAAGGCGGTTATGGGTATTGATATAGATGTCAGGATAATCTTTGAAGATGATGAGGAAAAAATCATTAAGGCCGAACAGCTAAGCGAGGGTCTTACCTTTGAGGATTTCTTCACCTTTTCAAACTTTGTTGTGGGCTCTACAAACCGCTTTGCCCACGCAGCATCCTTAGCCGTTTCCAACAACAGCAACATAACCTATAACCCGCTTGTAATTTACGGCTCCTCGGGGGTAGGCAAAACCCACCTGATGCTGGCTATAAAAAACCAGATAAGAAAGAACTTTCC
>CAJGCQ010000121.1 GCA_904501875.1 Clostridiaceae bacterium
GATAAAATTGTAATAACAGGCGGAGTTACAAACGGCAAATCGGGTAATACCAATTTGATAAAGGTTGAAACGGTTTAATATTACTGTATAGCAAAAGGACTCAGGGAAATCCCTGAGTCCTTAAATTATGCGTTACGCATTACAAATTTTTAATTATTTGTTAAGTGCTTCGTAAACTGCAACAGCGCAGGCAACAGTAGCACCAACCATCGGGTTGTTGCCCATTCCGATAAGTCCCATCATCTCAACATGAGCGGGAACAGAGGAAGAACCTGCAAACTGAGCGTCAGAGTGCATACGGCCCATTGTATCGGTCATACCGTAGGAAGCGGGGCCAGCTGCCATATTGTCGGGGTGAAGTGTACGGCCTGTACCGCCGCCGGATGCAACAGAGAAGTACTTTTTGCTCTGCTCGATGCACTCTTTCTTATAAGTTCCTGCAACGGGGTGCTGGAAGCGGGTCGGGTTGGTGGAGTTTCCGGTGATGGAAACATCTACACCTTCGTGATGCATTATAGCAACACCCTCACGAACATCGTCCGCACCGTAGCAACGAACCTTGGCACGCTCGCCCTTAGAATAAGCGATTTCCTCAACAACCTCAAGCTTACCTGTGTAATAATCAAACTTGGTTTGAACATAGGTAAAGCCGTTGATGCGGGAAATTATCTTAGCGGCGTCTTTTCCGAGACCATTAAGGATAACTCTAAGGGGCTCTTTACGAGCCTTGTTTGCGCTCTTTGCAAGACCGATAGCACCTTCGGCCGCAGCAAAGGACTCGTGACCCGCTAAGAAAGCAAAGCACTTTGTCTCATCACGGAGAAGCATTGCACCGAGGTTTCCGTGGCCAAGACCAACCTTGCGGTCATCGGCAACAGAGCCGGGAATGCAGAAAGACTGGAGACCGAGACCGATTTTTTCGGAAGCCTCAGCAGCGTTTGAAACGCCGTCCTTAAGAGCAATAGCGCAGCCTACAGTGTAAGCCCAGCAAGCGTTCTCAAAGCAGATGGGCTGAATGCCCTTAACAATATTGTAAGCATCAACACCTGCTTTGTCGCAGATTTCCTTTGCCTCTTCAATGGAGGAGATACCGTGCTTAGCAAGCTCGGCGTTGATTTGATCAATTCTTCTTTCGTAACTTTCAAATAAAGCCATTATAAGTTTACCTCCTCTTATTCTTCACGGGGGTCGATAAGCTTAGCAGCGTCATCAACACGGCCGTACTGTCCGCTGGCTTTTTCTAAAGCCTCGTTAGCGTCCATACCTTTTTTAATCATATCCATCATTTTTCCGAGATGAACAAACTTGTAGCCGATAATAGTGTCATCCTCGTCAACGGCAACCTTGGTGATGTAACCCTCGGCAAGCTCTAAGTAGCGGGGGCCCTTAACCTTTGTAGCATAGGTTGTGCCGGTCTGTGAACGGAGACCCTTACCCAAATCCTCAAGACCTGCTCCGATAGGCAAACCGCCCTCGGAGAATGCGGTCTGAGTACGACCGTAAACAATCTGGAGAAAGAGCTCACGCATAGCGGTGTTTATAGCGTCACAAACGAGGTCTGTGTTAAGCGCTTCAAGAATTGTCTTGCCGATAAGAATTTCGGAAGCCATAGCCGCAGAGTGGGTCATACCGGAACATCCGATAGTCTCAACGAGAGCTTCCTCAATAATGCCGTCCTTAACATTAAGGGTGAGCTTGCAGGCACCCTGTTGGGGAGCGCACCAGCCGATACCGTGAGTAAGACCGGAAATGTCCTTAACTTCCTTAGCCTGTACCCATTTGCCCTCTTCCGGAATCGGAGCAGGACCGTGGTATGCGCCCTTTGCTAAGGGACACATGTTTTCTACTTCTTTTGAATAGTTCATATATGTACTCCTTCCTTCGGCGCGGCGATAATTCACCGTGCTGTTTTAGCCGTATTTACAAAATTCGACCATACATTAGTATTATATCAAATTTCTTTTTAAATGACAAGAGTTAATGTTAAAAAAATGACAATGAATTTTAATTTTTATTATCTTTGACACTTTCAAATTAATGTAAATGCCAATATTTGACAGGGAAGAGGAGATAAGGAAGAAGAAAGGTGTTTTTGAATCGCCTATAGCCGAAAATATACACTTAGCAATATTGCAGCAAAACAAAAAAAGGACCTAAAATATAAAGGTGCAATTTTGACTCGGCAAGCACATTTTCGGGAGTGTAACAACATGTAGCAAATCAGTGCAAAAACAAGCGCCTAAAACCACCAAAACTTCACATAAAACGCCGCTTGCAATAAGTGTTGTATAGACAGCTGTTTTAATTAAAACTGTGCCGCTATAACCGAACATCCAATATTGCAACCAAACGCAAATGCAATAAAAATCAAAATGATTTCATAGCTGTTGGAAGCAGCTGCTTAAGCATTTCCGCCAATAAATTTTCCGCAAGAAAGCTATCGACAATATTATATAAGTGTATTTAAAAAGCACTGCAGAGGTTTTTCGGGTTGTCAAATCCTTAAGATCTAAATATTAGCTTTTTCCACTTCCCCCAATTATACTAAATATTCATTTAGTATAATTATAGATTTAGAAAATCCGGGTGGTTTTTACCCACCCTTTCTAAATAATTTGATTCAATTCTCCTCAAATTATATTATTTTCTGAATATACGCATTTTCGGCAGTCTGCATTTTAGGTACTTGC
>CAJGCQ010000122.1 GCA_904501875.1 Clostridiaceae bacterium
AATTTATTGCTTTTTATAAAATACATCTAAAACTGTTTCATAAAGCTGTTTCTCGTAAGGGACGAAGGTTTCATAGGTACCGTCGTATCCTGATTCACCCTCAATTCCGATAATTTGAAAATCAGCACTAAGCGCTTCAGATGCAAGGTATACTGCGCTTGCGGAGGTTACATTGGTAACCGTGTTTCCCGCTAATTTATTATACATTTTAAGTGGGAGAGATAAATCTTTCAGCATTGCCGACTTAGCTCTGCCTATAAAGCTTGAGATAAAGCCTTTTTGCCTTTCAAGCCTCGGAGCGTTGCTATCCCCCCTGTATTGCAGATAGCTCACGGCGTTTTTACCCGTGACCGTAACCTCTGCACCTTGTTTCATTCTCGGGTCGATGCCTGTTAAATCCTCTGTAACGGTGACCGGCACACCGCCCACCGCATCCACAATATCCGCAATGGAATTCATAAATACGGTGTAATACCCGCTTATCGGCACGCCGTAAAAAAGATTTGAAACCGCCTTGAGAGTATTTTCCGAAGAGGTCTTATCGTCACTTCCGTATGTGTAGGCAAGGCATATCTGTTGCTCTGCCGTGGAAAAATAACTGCCGTTTATATCGTAAATGTCAACCGCCGTAACCGTATTGCGTGACACCGCTATAACCTTGACCGACTTTGCATCCGTATCCAAGGATATGAGGTAAATTGCGTCCGCCTGATGCGACTCGGAGGCATTTGGCTTATTCCTATCCACACCCAAAAGAAGAATATTTATAAGCCTGTCGTTATAATCATAAGCCACTCCGTTATAATAAGCGTCCGCATCATCAGGAATATCTGCGCTTCCCGACGGGAAACCCACCTGCATTTCTTCCTGTCTTTTCCTCAAAATGTTCTCGCCAACCTTGCGGACAATGAAGAAGGCCGAAACCAAACCTAATATTACCGCCAAAATAACCGATAAGGCAATGATAAACTTTTTACGCTTATGAGGCGCCTTATGCTTCGGAGTTTTTGTTTCGCTACTGTTGTCTGCTGTCATATATTAAAACTCCCTGAACCAAATACCGTTCAGCATCATTGCCCGTACAGGTTGACAGGGTAATAATTCTGTCATCCTTAGTAACAGGTAAATCGCCGTCGATATTAGCGTTCATCTTTCTGGTGGAAAAAATCATATCTATATAAGCCTCTCGTATGCCCTCATTGTTGAAATCCAGGCTCAAAAGAATATGCCTGTTATCCCACACATACGCCGCAAAAATCTGATATTTCATAATACGCCCCGGCATATACACATTTATATATCGGTTTTGCTCAAAAAAAGTTTTATCCCTATATTTTTTGAGGGTTCCGAACATTTTGCCGTTCTTCATATTATGACCGTAAATTACGGTATTAAAATCTGCAAAATCATCGCCGTTATAATTCTCGGTATAAATACTGCCGTATATGGATTTCTTTTTATCCACCGTGTGGTTAAGATAATATGAATTGTCGTCTTCACGTCTTAAAATAGGATAATCAATCAAAGTTCCCGGAATATTTATCCAGGCGTATATATCGGAATTCTGCTTTTTAAGCTCATCGAAATCAACAGGAGTTTCTACAAAATTAACCCCTTGAGAAACGCTGTCCTCGCTTACTGCCACCTGCGAACGCAGGCTTTCCATTCTGTCGGAGTGAAGCTTCATACCGACAAAAAACACAGCACAGCCGATAAGGCAGATAACCGAAGCAACAAGCAAAACTATCCATAGTTTTTTATGTGACTTTTCCGTTACCGCATTCTCCGTTCATTCTATAATATACCATTACGAATAAATTATACTATTCACACATTAAAAAGTCAATATGAAAAAAGGCAACATTTTTGCAATATTATTTTGTGCACTTGCTTTTAATGCCAAAAGGTTATATAATTATTATGTAATACCCCGCATTTAGGAGGAAACCGCTTATGCAGAAAGCTCAAAAGGCCCTACGCCTTTGTCTTATTCTTACCGATGTTTTTATATGTGCGTTGGTTGTCGTGGCAATATTATTGCCCTTCGGAGTTTCATGGTATGTGGAGGTCATGCACCGCTCCCAAAGCCTGCCCGCCACCATTATGGTAACCTGCTATCCCTGCGCACCGATTCTCGGCATAGCACTGATTCAGCTGAGAAAAATCATTAAAAGAATTTGTGCAGACAATATTTTTTGTGCAGACAATTCCACGGGCTTTAAAATAATATCCGCCTGCTGCCTTGCAATCTCCGTTATAACCCTTATAGCCGGAAGATTTTATCTTCCCTTTTACATTGTCGGCGGCACATTCGTATTTTTAGCCCTTGTCGCCTATACAATGCGGGCGGTCTTCCTGACGCTCGGCGAACGGTACAGGGAAGACGATGTAACTGAATAATTGCTCTGTAATAAATATCGCCGTCAATATATTAACACATGAAAATAATATTTTACAATATAGGCGAAATCCGCCTTGCAGGGTACCGTTATAAATGAAAGCGAAACGTCCCCGAGAAAGCATAAGGTTGGTCACTCATTCAGAACCGACAATCTCCCGCTCGTAAGGCGTGCGGGAGATTTGATAGAAGAGATAAATCCGAACCATCTCCAACTGTGAGAAGGTTCGGATTTATTTTGTTTGGTGCGGGTGTTCATAACCAACCTGAT
>CAJGCQ010000123.1 GCA_904501875.1 Clostridiaceae bacterium
AGATAAGCAAGACGGCGCTTGCCCCAATCGTCAACCTTCTCGATAGTACCGTTCTTAGCAATCAAATCGTTGAACTACTCCTTTAATGCAAGGGCATAATCATCACCCTGAGCAACAGAAAGAACAACGGCTGCCTCGTACTTATTAGCCATTTACTTTGCACCTCCTTTTGGACATTTGGTCCCGCACAACATACAAACCTTTGCGGAACAAGGAGCTAATTATTAAAATCAGCATTTTGTATTATAACAAGATTTTCCCCGTTTGTCAACAAATTTCTTGATTTTACCGGCACTGTATATTATAATATGATAAATGAATTGTAAGGAATGATATTAATGTTGCTGACAATCGACATCGGCAATACCAATGTTACCCTCGGGGTTTATGATGCGGGTCTTTTATCCTTTACGGCAAGGCTTGCGACAGACACCCTTAAAACTTCTGACCAGTATGCGGTCGAGATGAAGGATATTTTGGCTCTTCACGGCCTCAGTTACAAATCGGTTGAGGACTGTATCATTTCATCGGTTGTTCCTGCCGTGGGAAAGAGTATAAGCGGTGCGGTTGCAAGGCTTTGCGGAATAGTGCCGTTAATGCTGGGTCCCGGCGTTAAAACAGGACTTAATATTAAAATAGACAATCCCGCGCAGTTGGGAGCAGACCTTGTGGCGGGTGCTGTAGGAGCCCTCGAAGAGTACACAATGCCCTGCGTTGTAATCGATTTAGGGACTGCTACAACCTTGAGCGTGCTTGATAAAAACGGTGCATTTTTAGGCGGTACAATCGCCGCAGGCGTGCGCTTAACCCTAAAAGCACTCAGCGAAAATACCGCACAGCTGCCCTCTATTCCGATTGAAGCTCCCCCATCTGTTATCGGGGCGAACACCACCCACAGTATGCAGTCAGGGCTTGTTCTTGGAACTGCGGCAATGCTCGACGGTCTGCTTGATAAGATTGAAGAGGAGCTGGGCGAAACGCCCACGGTGGTCGCTACGGGCGGACTAGCGGCGGAGATTATCGCCCATTGCCGAAGAAATATAATATATAACGAAACCCTTTTACTTGACGGTCTTCGTGTAATATACGAAAAGAATAACTGACAGCAATAACTGCAAAAAGCAGATTGCATATATTATGAGCTCTACCACTTTTGGAGAGCATCGGGGGTATTTTTATGTCAAATGCAAAAACCAAATCAATGAACGCCGCATTGCTCGGTATGTTCACCGCCATCACCGTGGTGCTCCAATTAATGAGTTATCTCATTAAAATCGGCGCCTTCAACCTGTCGCTTGTGCTGGTACCAATAGTATTAGCGGCGGTTTTGTACGGTCCTAAATACGGTGCCGCTATGGGCGGTGTTTTCGGAGTAATAGTGGTTATCGCTTCGGTAGCGGGACTTGACGGCGGCGGTCACATTCTTTTCCAGTCAAGCCCTGTGCTTACAACCCTTGTATGCTTAGTAAAGGGAATTGCTGCAGGCTTTGTCTCGGGAATTATCGCAAAAGCACTTAAGAATGTTAATTTTTATCTTTCGGTAATCCTTGCAGCCCTCTCCGCACCCATTATAAATACGGGAATATTCGCCGTATGTATGCCTATCTTTTTTAAGGATACCCTTACAGTTTGGGCAAACGGCGCAAATTTAGCTTATTACATAATCTTCGGTCTTATAGGTGTAAATTTCTTAATAGAGCTTGTTTTAAATGCAGTTCTTTCACCTGTAATTGTTTCTGTTTCCCGTGCTTTAAAAAAGGCTTAAAGCCAAATAATTAAAAGAGGCTCTTTGTCGCGTTCGGGACAAAGAGCCTTCATTTTTTATTTCAGGAATGTTTTTTTATTGGAAGTCTGCTTATCAATCTGTTTGCTGTTTCGAAGAAAAATCCATCTTTCAGAAGTATTAAACAGATTAAATATACAACCACTCCGATAAACACGATTACAAAGGTATTAATAATACTCGGTTCAAGAATTCTGCCCACTATAAAGCAGGGTACAAACATTATAACACCTGAAATCAGATATTTAACTGAACTTTTACAAATTTCAACAAATGAAATATTTTTTCTTATAAAGCAGAACATTATTATTGCCACTACGGTTTCGGCTACAATGGTGGCTAATGCCGCACCATAGCTTTTAAATAACCTTATAAGTACCAAATTAAGTGAAAAATTAGTAATTGCTCCGCAGGTAACCGATACGGTGAATTTTTTATCCTCCCCTGCCGGAATAAGGTATTGTAAACCGAAGACATTACTTAATCCAATGGCCAAAATCAACACCGATAGGATTTTCATAATATTTGCAGATTTATAATAACCGTCGCCTAAAAACCACGGCACCATATTATCGGATACGGCAATCAAGCCTATCATCATCGGAATTCCCAAAAGCAAAACAAACCGAACGCTGCGGTATATGTTTTGGCGAATAGCTTCCATATCTTTTCGCTCGAAAGCATTAGCGTTGCGGGGTATCATAACGGTACCGAGAGATGTAACGACAGTCATTACTATTTTAACTATTTTTTCAGCCTGTTCATAAAAACCGTTTTCAAAGTCCGAACCGGTAATAACACCTATCATAGTCTTATCAAGATAAG
>CAJGCQ010000124.1 GCA_904501875.1 Clostridiaceae bacterium
TCGGCTGTGCCTACAAAGTTTTGCAATTATAATTCCCCATTCAATCATTAATCACTTTATTATACAATAAATCCCGCCGTATGTAAAGACCTTACGGCGGGATATTTTTTTACAAAAATGTAAATTTAGATATTAGACTTTAGAACGAAAAGCCGAACTTGACAGCGTATGGCAATGATGAAGAAAGAACAGATAACCATCCCCTGTCTCCCGAAATTCAGACTGTTATAACATTTTCGCCTGTAGCTAATGACTTTTCGGTATTGCCGTAAACAAACCGAGCAGAGACACCTTCGGGCACGGTAACCGAAAATGTTTCCTTGTTATTTTCTCTTGATATTACAACCTTAACAATGCCGTAAGGAGTTGTAAACTCGCCCGAAGCCTTAGATAGACTTAATTTTGCGGGGTTAACTATAATGTCTTTAAAGGCGCAGCTGCCATTTTCCTGCCTGATGCCTAAAATATACTGATACAAATATTTTGTGCATCCGCCGAACATTGGGTGATTGAAGGAACGGCCGTCTATCCAATATTCGTGAAGGGTTGTAGCCCCGCCGTTCATAAACGCACCGAAGGAGTATTTACCCTCGCCTGACATAAGCTTGAAGGCGAGCTCACTATAGCCCCTTTCAAACAGAACGCGCAGAAGTATTTCCGTTCCGAAAATTCCGCAGTCAAACATTCCGTAGTCTTCATAGTATTTTACGAGATTTTCAAGGGTCTTTTCGTTGCCAAGGCCTAAATCAAGCGCAAAGGCGTTGGTCGCCTGATATGTACCGCAAAAATCAATATCCTTTGCAACATACTCTTTTTCAATCTCTTCACGGGTGACGGATAGGCAAACAGAATTAAGTCTTTCTTCCCGGGTTCCGCAGAAATCTCCCGTTTCGGGGTTGAAATATTCACGAAGCAAAGCTTCTTGAGCTGTTTTCTTGGTTTCGGTTAAAAATGCAGTATCTGAAACACCGATTACTTCTGCAATTTCAAGCAGTCTGTTTACGGATTTTATTAAAAAGTATGTATTAACATAGGGTTCGGGTATGGTGATAGGCTCGGCGGTACACCAGTCTCCCAAGCACCAACGGTCAGGCTCGTCGGAAGTAACTAATCCGTTCTCACTATGCGCAACCATATATTTTACATAATGTACCATATTGGGATAAAGCTCCCGTAGAAGCTCGATGTCACCGTACATTTTATAATAAATATACGGCACTTCAACAATAGCACAGCCCCAGCCGCCGGGTCCGCCGCCTCTTCCGACAAATGGTGCGGTATAATCAACTCTGCCCGTCTTATAGTTTTGACAGTCCACTATATCATCGATCCATTTACGGTAAAAGGCTTTAGCGCCAAGCAATGTCATAGCCGCCTCACAGCAAAGCTGACCGTCGCCTGTATATCCCGCGCGCTCCTCTGTCGGGCAGTCCATAGGAATACCTACATGCATATTATCAAGCTGTGTGCGCACATATGCCTCGTACAGCCAATTAAGCACCTTATCCGATGAATCAAAGCTACTCGTAACCTTAATATCGCTGTGGACAACAAGAAACTCGCTAAGCTCAATACCTGCGGGAACAGTAATATATCTGCAACCAAGCCATGTAAGCTCAGGCTTAAAGTATCTCTCTTTTTTATCAAGGATAGCCTTGAAATACTGACGCATATTACGGCAGTTAGGCGGTTTTTTCTCCCAGAGCGTCTCAGCTTCGGACACAGCTATATCTGCGCTGCCCGAAAAATTACCGTCATTATAGAAAAGAGGTATACCCGTAACATTTTCTTTTAAATCGTACAGAGTGTATTCTTCGGTCTTGCTTACAACCTCGGGGATAATTTTGCGTATAACCCTGTCAGGCGGGCAATCCGAAAAGACAAAATTCGTAACGGGAGCTTCGGCTGTAACTGCATTTGCCCAGTTGCCGTCATCAAAGCCTACATTATTCCAGCCTAACTCTTCAAAATTATAATCGTGTGTTTCTCCCAATACAAATCCTTCGCACTCGGTTATAAAGGACGGGTGCCACTTCATCCCGGAATCCGAAACAATATTTACCGTTTCGCCGTTCTTTAGTGTTATTTCAATATTAAAGCAAAGCTTAACACTGCCGTAAACCGGGAAAAGACGCCAGGGTAACGAAGGGGGATTGCAGTTATAATATCCTTCGCCAAGCATAAAACCGATAACATTTTCACCCACGGAAAGCTTGTCGGTTATATCGTATTTCTGGCAAATAATTCTATGGCCGAGATTGAATTGATCTACTTCCGAAGCAACAAATTCATTGTAATTGGTATAAAAAGTAACAAATAAATCATCGGTTGCCTTTTCACCGTTTAAATAGAAGTTATAAAACCCCAATCCGCAAACCGTAATTACTGCACTTTTAAATTCGCCGATATTAAACGATTTTCTCAGATAAGGATTACTGCATTCCTCGCTTGGGGACACCCATTCTGCATTTCCAAACATTTGATTATGTGTCATAACAAATCACTCCTTAAAAGATAGTTGTATTATCTGAATTTTAAACATTTATTTAAGGCTGTTTTCTATTACTTCTCGAAGCTTTTCCACTCCGTCATTATTCTGTGCCGAA
>CAJGCQ010000125.1 GCA_904501875.1 Clostridiaceae bacterium
AGCTCCCGCAGGAAAATTTCCTTATGGGTATAGATGGAGTTAATCATCATATCCATAAGCTTTTTTGATTCTGATTTAAACTGTTTTGTACGCATTTTATCACCCTGTTTTATATGAGAATTTAATTGTCAATAGTAGGGACGAGCGATCCCGACCGTCCGTGCTATTATTATTTATGTATTTTTGCAAGCAGTTTTCTTATATATAATGAAAGGAAGAACGCCCCGGCGACCGAAATTATATCCTTTATAAGGTAGGGGGCGGAGACCATAAGGAAGGATGAGATTAAATCGGTTTTATAAACTATGGCAAATTGTATAATGCCGATAATATGACATATCACAAGACCGCCTAAGCCTAAAAGAAGCTTTAACCCCTTATTTTTAACAAGAAGCGAAACACCGCAGAGCAATACAAAAAAAATAAACCCGAAAATAAAGCCGCCGCTTGCGCCGAACAGCACCTGCACGCCGCCCTTGAGCTCTGAAAAGACGGGGACGCCCACCGTTCCTAACAGCACATATGTTATTATCGAGGCAAGGCCCCATTTAACGCCTAAAACATATCCGCAAAGCGCCACTCCAAAGGATTGCAGGGTAAGTGACACCTGGGTTGGCATAGGTATTGCTATTTGAGAACAGACAACTATAAGCGCCGTAAACAGCGCCGCAGTTACAAGGCCTAAAGTATGGTTTTTTGCTGATTCTTTCATTTCCTTTTCCCCTTAGGTTTGACTCTCGTCAGCATAGCCAAAGCATTCAAACGTGAATCAGATTTTGAAACAAGTATTTTTCGCTGTGCTTTGTTAAAATACTCGTAAATCCCTTAGCCTGTGGTGGAGCAAAAACCAAAAAGTGCCGAAAATATGCCGTTTTAGGCGGGTCCGGATTTGTCGGCTTCGCTTAAGAGCGTTTTGGTACATTATACACCCTTAAAACAGAATCGTCAACCCGTTAAATAAACGGGCTGACGATTTGTTATATGGTGCGCTTTTACTCTGTTAGATTGCACTTTGCTGCCAAATAAGTATTAATACTTGCAAAAAATAAAAAATGTGATATAATAGATTCAAATGCGGATATAGTTTATCGGTAGAACATTAGCTTCCCAAGCTGAATAGGTGGGTTCGACTCCCATTATCCGCTCCAAAAATCCCTCAGACTGTCGTCTGAGGGATTTTTACTTTTTACTTCTTACTTCTTCACTCTTACCTCAAACAAAGCTTGTGCAGGAATTTTCGGGAAGTAAGAAGTAATAGTGAAAAAATTTGCTTCAACCATACCCTTATGCTATAAAATTTTAAAATCAGTCAATAATAACATTGCTTGGAGGCGAGTTTATGTGTACAGCCGCAACATATAAAACAAAGGATTTTTATTTCGGAAGAACCCTTGATTACGAGTTTTCCTACGGGAGCGAGATAGCCGTTATGCCGAGAAACTATCCGATTAATTTCAAATTTGCGGGCACCTACGCAAGGCATTATGCGATAATCGGTATGGCGCACATTGTCGGAGATTTTCCGCTTTTTTATGACGCAGTAAACGAGAAGGGGCTTTGTATGGCGGGGCTTAATTTTGTGGGCAACGCTTATTACCGAGATGAGATTAAAGGCAAGGATAATGTAGCGCAGTTTGAGTTTATACCCCGAATTTTAAGCTGCTGTGCCACCGTTGACGAGGCTAAACGGTTGCTTGAAAATATTAACATTACCGACACTCCCTTCAGCGATGAGCTCCCGGTTGCCAAACTTCATTGGATTATTGCCGATAAAAACGGTGCCATAACCGTAGAATCGGTAAAAGATGGGCTTAAAATTTACGATAATCCCGTAGGCATTCTTACCAACAACCCTCCCTTTGATGAGCAAATGTTCAGGCTTAACGATTATATGCACCTTTCGCCGAGACAGCCCGAAAACACATTTTCGGATAAGCTCTCCCTTGAAACCTACAGCCGAGGAATGGGAGCTTTGGGACTGCCCGGCGACCTTTCTTCACAGTCCCGCTTTGTAAGGGTCGCTTTTATCAAAATGAACTCGGTTTCTGGTGACATGGAAAACGAGAGCGTAAGTCAGTTTTTCCATATTTTAGGTTCTGTTGACCAGCAGAGGGGTTGTTGTGAGGTGGCTAAAGGGAAATACGAAATAACCATTTACACCTCCTGCTGTAATGCGGACAAAGGAATATATTACTACACCACCTACGAAAATCACCAAATCACGGCGGTGGATATGCACAGGGAGCAGCTTGACGGCGTGCGTCTTGCGCACTATCCGCTTATTACGGGCCAGCAGATTAAAATGCAGAATTAATGATATTAAAAAACGCCCGCCTTTGTTAAAAAAGGCGGGCACAGTCTGTCGAAAGCTCCCTTAAAAGGGGGCTTTCAATTTGTTTTAATAAAATATCTTTTTATCTGTCGCTAATTTTAATATACTCGCGCCGAGGCAGGACGCTTTTGTATGCGGGGCGGATTATCTTGCCCGCATTTAAAAGCTCTTCAATGCGGTGGGCGCTCCAGCCCGCTATACGCGCGATTGCGAAAAGCGGCGTGTATAGCTCGTGCGGCAATCCCAACATATCGTAAACGAAGCCG
>CAJGCQ010000126.1 GCA_904501875.1 Clostridiaceae bacterium
CGAGAGGAATTAACGAAACTTTTTACCGCTAATGGTTGCAAAGAAGTAATTTGGTTGTTTCCCGAAGAAACAGGATTTTACCAACCCATCATTGTTGCAAGGAAGTAAACAAATTCCAATTTGTCGAACAGTTAAAAAAGAATAGGACATAAAAAATCCGTGCTTCCACAAAGGAAACACGGATTTTTGGTCGGAGTGACAGGGTTCGAACCTGCGGCATCGACATCCCAAATGTCGCGCGCTACCAACTGCGCCACACCCCGATAACTATTTAATTGTAGTCGTGTAGGTGGTCAAATCTGTGGTTAAACATATTTTTGACTGCTTTTTTCATTTTTCGAACCGTCCGAAAGCTGCACGGTAGAAGGGTTTCGGCAGTTTTCGCTTTCGTGTGGTGCGAAGACAATCTATGCTCCCAATGCAGGCGCCCCACCAACTGGCGACACCTCAAAATTTTGTTGACCTAATGATTTTACCTTATTAAAAAAAAAATGTCAATACTTTTCGTTGAAATATATGAAATTTATGTTATAATATATTAATGTGAGTTTTTATGCGACGGGGAGAAAAAGATGAGATTGCTTGCAGTCGGTGATGTGTGCGGCAGTATAGGCTGCGGCAGGGTAAGGCACATATTGCCGATACTTAAAAAAGAAAAAAACATAGATATGGTGATAATAAACGGCGAGAACTCGGCAGACGGAAACGGGGTTTTGCCAGAGAGTGCTGACAGCCTTTTTGCCTGTGGAGCAGATGTAATAACGGGCGGAAATCACTCCTTAAGGCGTAAGCAGGTTTATGATTACCTTGACGAAAATGAATTTATTTTAAGACCGCACAATTTGCCCGAAGCTGAAAACGGCAATGGAATGTGCCTTGTTGACCTCGGGTATGTCACTGTGGCGGTTATAAATTTAAGCGGGAAAATTTATCTTGAAAAGCTTGGTGCTTCCTGCCCGTTTAAGGCGGCGGATGAATTGATTGAAAAGGCGAAGGAAGCGGGAGCGAAGATTATCGCTGTCGATTTTCACGCCGAGGCAACAAGCGAAAAGCGTGCGTTAGCGCTTTATCTTGACGGCAGAGTTTCTGCCTTTTTCGGTACGCATACCCATGTTCAGACTGCGGACGAGCAGATTTTAAGCGGCGGCACCGGCTATATTACCGACCTTGGTATGACAGGCCCTATAAACTCGGTCTTAGGGGTTAAGCCCGAAATAATCATTAATCGCCTTAAGGACGGCGACCCTTCAAAATTTGAGTTAGCAGACGGCGAATGTATGCTTTGCGGCTGTATCTTTGATATAGATACAAAAACAGGCCGCACGGTAGAAATTGAGAGGATAACAATACGGTAACGACTACAGAAAGGAGCGTTTAAGATGAATAAATTTAAAATAGTAACTTCGCTTATAATTGCGGGAACGCTTCTTTTGCTTTCGAGCTGCCGAGGTAGTACCACCGGCATATCCTCCGATTTACCAAGCGGAACCGAAAGTGTTTCTTCTGCCGACAGGGACTATATCACCCTGCTTTATTCCGCATCGGATACCTTTGACCCTTATACCGCAACCACCGACTCTAACCGTCAGCTCTGCAGGCTGATTTATGAGCCCCTTGTAAAGCTTGATGATGAGTTTAATGTAGTTTACTGCCTTGCCGAGGAGGCAGTGCTTGAGGGCAGGCTTTGCACCGTGACCCTTAAAAACCGCTCTTTTTCGGATGGAAGCAGGCTCACGGCAGATGATGTGGTTTACTCCTTTAATCTTGCAAAAAAGTCGGCTACGGAATATGCGTATAAGCTTTATTCAGCGGAATCTGCGTCGGCTCAAGGGTCGAACACTGTGGTTTTCAAATTATCAAAGGCCGACCCGTATTTTACAAACCTGCTTGATTTTCCGATACTTAAACGCGGAAGTGAAAAGCAGACCACCTCGGACAGTGTGGCTTTGCCGCCGATAGGCTGCGGGCGGTACAGGGTTGACGAGTCACTTACTAAGCTTGTGTTGAATGAAGTTTCTTTAGCCAATGCATCGGATTACTCGATTAAGGAAATACGCCTTGTCAATGCGCCTGACAGCGAATCGCTTTCGCATTATGTTGAAATAGGTGCGGCTGATATGTATTATAGCGATATTTCGGATGGAAATATCATTAGAATGAGCGGAAAAAAGGTTAATATTAATATAAATCATATAGTTTATATCGGGGTTAATCAGTCATACGGAAATTTGGGGCTTAACGAGCTACGCCAGGCTATTTCGGCGGGAATTGACCGTACCGCGGTTTGCAGGGACGGATATTACAACAATGCCATAGCCGCAACAGGCTTTTTTAATCCGGTATGGGAGCCGGTTAAATCCGTTCAAAACATAGAAACTGTCGCAAATCAAGAAATAACTATTGAGAATTTGGAGAAAATAGGATATAATAGTGTAGATGATAAGGGAATACGCCTAAAAAACGGGCGCACCCGTCTTCAGTTTACTATGCTCGTAAACAGTGAGAACAGAACTCGGGTCGCAGTGGCACAGCTTATATCTAATCAGCTTATGAACTTTGGTATTAAAATTAATGTGGTTGAAAAATCATATGC
>CAJGCQ010000127.1 GCA_904501875.1 Clostridiaceae bacterium
ACACTACGAAAATTATAATCGCACAGCGTATTTCCTCAGTACAGGAAGCCGACCGCATTATTGTAATGGACGACGGACAGATTAGCGCTGTAGGAACGCACGACGAGCTTCTTAAATCCAACGAGATTTACAAAGAGGTATACTATTCTCAGAATAAGGCAGGTGAAGAATAATGGCAGGACCTATGGGACCTAAAGGAATAAAGGGCGGGCCCAAGGCAAAAAACGCCAAAGGTACTGTTGTAAGGCTTTTCAAATTCCTTTTTAAATACTATAAAGTATATCTTGTAATTGTAGCGATTTGTATTGTTTTAAGTGCCATCTCAGGAACGGTTTCCTCGCTTTTTATAAATCGGTTAGTGCTTATAATTACCGAAGGCTTGAAGCTGGGCTATTCCGCAATTTATGGAAAGCTTTTGCGTATAATACTCCTTATGGTGGGCTTTTATGTTGTCGGGGTAGTCTCGTCATTCATTTATTCAAGACTTATGGCGATTGTGACCCAGGGCTTCCTTAATAAAATGCGTCAAAATTTGTTCGGCTCAATGCAGACCCTGCCGATAAAGTATTTTGACACCAACACCCACGGCGACATTATGAGCCATTACACAAACGATATCGATACTCTTCGTCAGCTTATATCACAGAGTATTCCTCAGCTGTTTTCTTCGGTGCTTACTATTGTAGCTTTGCTTTCCTATATGCTCTATTTAAGCGTTTGGATGACTCTGCTTGTATTTTTAGCGGTATTTGCTATGACTATGGTCACCAAAAAGGTGGGCGGTAACAGCGCAAAATACTTTGTTAAACAGCAAAAGTCAATCGGTGCTGTTGAGGGCTATATCGAGGAAATGATGAATGGGCAGAAGGTTGTCAAGGCTTTCTGTTATGAGGAAGAAAGCGAAAAGGCGTTTGATAAACTTAACGAACAGCTTTTCAGCGATGCTGAAAGTGCCAATAAGTTTGCAAATATCCTTATGCCGATTATGAATAATATAGGCAATATCCTTTATGTGCTTATCGCATTTGTCGGCGGACTGTTAATACTTTTCGGCGTGCCGAACCTTTCATTTTCTGCTCAGGCAATTTCGGTAGCGGTTGTAGTTCCTTTCCTTAATATGACAAGGCAGTTTACGATGAGCATAAGTCAGGTATCTCAGCAGATTAATGCGGTTGTTATGGCTATGGCGGGTACAGAGCGAATCTTTGAGCTTATGGACGAAAGCCCCGAGGTTGATGACGGATATGTTACCCTTGTAAACGCTAATGAGGATGAAAACGGAAATATAACCGAAAGTCAGGTGCGCACAGGACTTTGGGCGTGGAAGCACCCTCACAGCGACGGTACCGTGAGCTACACAAGACTTGCGGGCGACGTGGTACTTTCAGATGTGGATTTCGGCTATGTACCTGAAAAAATTGTACTTCACAATATTGATATTTACGCCGAACCCGGTCAGAAGATAGCTTTTGTGGGCGCAACGGGAGCGGGTAAGACTACGATCACCAACCTTATTAACCGTTTTTACGATATTGCGGACGGCAAAATCCGCTATGACGGCATTAACATTAATAAGATTAAAAAGGCAGACCTGCGCCGAAGCCTTAGTATAGTCCTGCAGGATGTCAACCTCTTTACGGGAACGGTTATGGAGAATATCCGTTACGGCAGGCTTGACGCAACGGACGAGGAATGTATAGCGGCGGCAAAGCTTGCAAACGCCCACGGCTTTATCGAAATGCTCCCCGAGGGATATAACACAGTTTTAACTGGTGACGGAAGCGGTCTTTCACAGGGGCAAAGACAGCTTATATCAATCGCCAGAGCGGCGGTTGCTGACCCGCCCGTTATGATTTTGGATGAGGCGACCTCTTCTATCGATACCAGAACCGAGGCAATAGTTCAAAAGGGTATGGATAGATTAATGCAGGGCAGAACGGTATTTGTTATCGCCCACAGACTTTCAACCGTTCAAAACTCCGATGTTATTATGGTGCTTGACGGCGGCAGAATAATCGAGCGGGGCAATCACAGTAAGCTTATAGAGCAAAAGGGAACCTATTATCAGCTCTACACAGGCGCATTCGAAATGGAATAATTTTAAAAGGCAAAACGGCAATTTCCGTTTTGCCTTTTTGCGTATACATTATATTTAAAATAATGCAGCGGCAATTGCTCCGGGGCCTGTGTGGGCGCTGATTACACTTCCGATTGCGGTATAGGAGATATCTTAGCGGTCATAAGCTTGGGGACGGGGTAGGGGGTGCCTCTTCACACCGCTCGCATAGGCCGGTTGCGGTAATACCGCCCGAGGTGTAAAGGTAATAAAGGCAGTAAATTCGGGAGCTTCTAAGGTTGCATTCCGACATTTCTTGATTTTTGATTTTGCGAATGTTTTGGCTTATTCGGTTCAAATTAATTCTCCTTGCTTGTTGAAATATCAACAAGTGGAGAATAGCATAAACTTGTTGCTTTGTCGAGAAGTTTATAACGGGTTAAAAACTGCCTTCTTGGAATATTCATTCACTTTAATGAATATCATTTACTAACAACGCATAGAGAGAGGAAAGAAATATGGAAGAAAAAATAC
>CAJGCQ010000128.1 GCA_904501875.1 Clostridiaceae bacterium
CCTTAAAGCAGGGCGAGTGGCAGGAGGTTAAGATTACCTTTACCGCAAAGAACCCCTATGTTCTTATCCGTACATCCGGCTCTAACAGCCTCTACTTCGATGATATTTCGATTTACGAGAAGGGTGTCGGCGATTTGAGCAATACCGGTACCGGCAACATTATCGAAGGTTCTGAAATCGGAAAGACGGGCGAGAGCAACGCTATTGTAATCAGTTTCGTTGTATTTGCTGTTTCGGCATTGATGATGGCAGTTGTACTTCTTCTTAAAAAGAAGAGAGGTTAAGGAGCAAATTAGATGAATTTAGAAAGTAACGGTTATAAGCTTGTCTGGAATGACGAGTTTGACGGTGAAAAGCTTGACCCCGCTAAATGGACGCTGAGGGCTGATATGGCCGGTGATCCCGGCCTCGCCCTCTGCGGAGAGGAAAATCCTGCGGTTATGCGTTTAGACGACGGAAAGCTTAAGCTTAGCGCAGTAGAAAACCCGGACGGCGAGGAAAAGAAATATTCAACCTGTTATTCGGTTACTACTTTCAACAAAATGAGGTTCAGGTACGGATATCTCGAAATATCTGCAAAAGTTCCCTATATGCAGGGCGCTTGGCCCTCTTTTTGGCTTAAATCCCTTGCTGATGATATTTGCCCTACACCACGGGCCGATTATATGGCAGAGATTGATGTTTTTGAGGTGTTTTCAACTACTGATACCGCTGTCCCAAACCTTCATAAATGGTATGAGCGTATGGTCAAACTGCCTGACGGATGTGAAGTTGACCATACTCAGGGCGGCGATTTGCTTGATAAATCCCTTGAAAAGAAGCCGTATGTATTTAAGGATATAACCAACCTTAATAATGAGTATCATACATACGGTTTTGAATGGACACCTGAATATATGGCTATGTCGATTGACGGTGAGGTATATTGCACGTACGATATTAACAGCAACTATGACGGTTACAGCGATATGAGCGGTTACCACGATGCGCTGTATGTCTTGTTCAATAACCATATTTTCACCGAGCATAACAACTCCTGGATTACCCGTGCAAAGGTCGATGAGAACACGACCTTTCCGATAGATTACTGGATTGAATATATCCGTCTTTATCAAAAGGACGAATACGGCGATTTGTATTTAGGTTAAGCCAAAAGATATAACACAGCCGCATTAAGGCGTTAATAACTTCCGAATTTTACATTGCGGAAAAATCGGAAACAGGTTAAATAACGTCTTAATGCGGCTTGTTTATTGGCTTTTTAAATTAAACATACTTCGCGAGGTCACAGCGTGAAAAATCACGCTAAAAATAATAAAGACGCCTGTGTCTTGGAAAGAAATGGTGATTATTATGAACGAATTTATTATGCACAGACATCCTGCAAATCCCATTATTAAGCCTGAGGATTTCCCCGTACCGGCAGACAGCGTAATGAACTGCGGTCAGGCAATGTATAAGGGTAAAACTGTACTGCTTGTTGCCGCTATCTACCGTGGACTTGTAAACGGCAAGAGAACGGGCATCCATGTTGCTATGAGCGACGACGGAATTAATTTTGAGATTGATGCAAAGCCTCTTTGCAGCGGAACAGACTTTGGCGGCGACGAAATGTTTTATGACTGCTGGGTTATTGACCCCCGCCTCACACAAATTGGGGACGAGTATTACATTTCTCGACCCGGTGAGGGTGCAATAGGTCCTTGCGCTCTGCTTGAAAAAACAACCGATTTTAAAACAACCGAGTTTTTAGGCTGTATTGCCCTTCCGCCCAACCGTGTTCCCTGTCTTTTCCCCGAAAAGATTGACGGAAAGTATGTCCGCCTTGATCGCCCGATGTCTGGAAGCGGTAAGGGCTGCGGCGAAATTTGGATTTCTTATTCTCCGGACCTGAAGTTCTGGGGCGATTATAAACCGCTTTTAAAGCCCGGCTTTACACCCCAGTTTGATTTTAAGATAGGTCCTACAGTTCCCGCCAAAACAAGCAAGGGCTGGCTGGAGATAATCCACGGCACATGGGATAGCTGTGCAGACACCCGCTATTCTGTAGGCGCGGTGCTTCTTGACCTTAACGACCCGTCAAAGATAATCGGTCACTGCAACAGCTGGATTTTAACTCCTCAGGCTGATTACGAGCTTACAGGCCATGTCAGGGATGTTTGTTTCCCCTGCGGCTGTCTTGTAGACGAGGAAAAGGACGAGATAAGGATTTATTACGGTGCTTCCGATGAGTTCGTTTGCCTTGCGACAGGCTCTGTTTCTGAGCTTATCGACGCTTGCATTAAGGGCCTTTAAACGGGAATTTTAGGCATGTTTTTTTAGATTCTTTACAAATCTGAGAAAATCGGTTATAATGAATATAGAATATCGAAACGCATAGGAGTGATGATGTTGGATAAGGTGCTCTACGAAAAAAGAAAAACAAAATTATCCTGTGCTTTCGTGCCAAACC
>CAJGCQ010000129.1 GCA_904501875.1 Clostridiaceae bacterium
CCTCGGTCGTGTGTGATGCTATTTTCAACTCCATTCAAAGAAAACTCGCCCTTAATGGTTTCTTTGCTGCCGCCTGTACCATTACCTAAGGGGTCGCCGCCCTGAATCACAAATCCCGAAATTATGCGGTGGAAGGTAAGGCCGTCATAAAAGCCGCTTTTTGCAAGCTTAACAAAGTTCTCTACCGTTATAGGAGCTGTGTCGCCGTCTAATTCAAGCTTTATTTCCCCGTAATTTTCCACCATTATAACAGCGTGGTGAATGCCGTATTTTCTGTTGCCGGAAACTTCGGCCTTATCGCTTCCGCAGGAACAAAGCCCCAAACAAAGTATGAGTGCCAGCAATACCACCGTGATTTTTTTAATGTTCATTTCTGTCACCTTTCCTTTTTCCGTAAGGAATATATTTAACCCTGCGTTTTTTAATTCTAACCATATTAAGCCTTATTATCATAAGGATAAATATGACAACCGCAAAAGCTATAATAACATAAACCACCTTCATATATATCGAGCCGAAAAAACCCTTTACATATTTAAGCACCACAAGCATCTTACTTTCCTTGACGCTGTTCCCTGCAACAAGATTGACAGTTGCTATAACCTGCTCTGCATAGACAACATCAGCCGTGCCTAAAACATCACCTTTTTTTACGGGGGCTTCAACCGATTCCGATTTAAGGTGAGGCTTAACCACTATGGTGGAATCGTCCGCCTCGTTAGGCAGGACGGTTACAAAGGGCTTTTCAAAATAAAGAGCCACAAAATCAGTGTCGAGAGAGAGCTCTATCGGCATTTCGCAGACGGGGTCGGTGGAATTAGCCACCTCTTTAAAGGAAAAGTTATTGAACGCCCAACGGTACAGTGCGGCACTTTCCGCAAATTCATAGCGCCTGTCGGCATTTGCGGGGCAGTTCATAAGGACGCACATATAGTTATATCCGTTATAGGACGCAAAGCTTACAAGACAGCGGCCCGCCTTATCTGTATATCCTGTTTTTCCGCCCTTTGCGTACTGGTAATAATAATTTGTTGTATTATCAATCAAAAAGTTTGTTGTGGAAAGGGTGCGCTTGCCCGACATATTTGTAGCCTCAATAGTATGCCTCGGAGCAGAGCATATGGTTTTAAAGGTTTCGTTTTTTAAAGCATAGGTCATAAGGATGTAAACATCACGCACCGTGGTGTAATTCTCATCCTCATGCAAACCCACAGGGTTTGAATAATGCGTACCCGTAAGGCCCAACTCTGCGGCCTTATCATTCATCATAGCAACAAAACCCTCTACACTTCCGCCGTAATAAATAGCGGCAAGATATGCACAGTCGCCGAAAGAGGACATAAGCACCGTGTAAACCAAATCAAGCTGGGTTATCTCCTCCCCTATCTGAAAATTGGAGACCGCACTGCCTGTCCCCGAAATAAGCCTTTGAACCTCTTTGGTCATAGCAACCTTTCCCGTAGGGTCATACTTTCCGCTTTCAAGCATCAGCGTCACGGTCATTATTTTAGTTAAGGAGGCAGGATACACCTTTTGGTCAATATTATTGCTGTAAAGTATTTCGCCGGTATCCATTGAGACCAACATTCCAGCCTTTGCAGTAATATCGACACCCGTAACCTCGTAAGCAGAGGCGGTTAAGGGGGTCAAAATAACCGAAAATGCCAAAATAAAAGCAAAAATAATGGAAAAAAACTTTTTTACCATAGAAATCTCCCTGAATATATAGTATAATAAAAATCACTAAGTAATTATATCATAATAAAACCATAATTTAAAGACTAAAATTTTAATTTCGGTAGGTGATATTTACGGTATACATAACAGGCGATATGCACGGCTGTCTTGAACGGCTGTATGACCGAAACTTCAGAAAGCTGAAAAGCGGAGACATACTGATAGTATGCGGAGATTTCGGATATATATTTAATGGGGACAAAACCGAAAAGCAGGTTATTGACTACCTGGCAACCAGACGCTTCGTAACCGCATTTGTGGACGGTACCCACGATAATCTTGATAAAATTAACCGTGCGAGGGTGACCTATTGGCACGGCGGTATGGTGCACAGAATTAAAGGCAATCTTATCCACCTGATGAGGGGACAGATTTTTGAGATTGAGGGAAAAAGCTTCTTCACCTTCGGCGGCGGGGAAAGCACAGACAAGGATATGCGGCTTGAGCAGGGCAACTGGTGGCGTGCCGAGGAGCCCACCCCTGCAGAAATGGCAGAGGGAGCAAAACGCCTTGACGAGGCGGGCCTGAAGGTGGACTACATAATCACCCATGAGCCGCCCTCCCTTGTTAAAAGCGCAATACTGCTTCGCCGAGGGGATGCCGACCGCACAAATAAGCTAAACGGATACCTTGAAGAAATAGGGCACTCCTGTGAATTC
>CAJGCQ010000130.1 GCA_904501875.1 Clostridiaceae bacterium
AAATCATAGGAATAGCAGTTGATACTAAACAAAGACATTCAGGTATTGGAACGAAACTAATAGATTATGTAAAGGAAAAAAGTTCAAAATCTATTATTGCCGAAACCGACATTGACTCTGTTATGTTTTATAAAAAATACGGTTTTAATATAGAAGAAAAGACTATTTTAAAAAATAATACTTCTTATATCAGATATGTATGTACCTTAAATTCTAATTAAAAATATGTAGGGGTTCAAACACATAGGTTAAAATAAAAAACAACTTTGAATTTGTATAACCTTTCCAAACGAAAAAGTCGCTTGATGTAAATCGAGCGACTTTTTCGTTTTGTATTATGAATTATTAATTATCCGTTACTTCAATATTCATTAAAGCGGCTTTTTTGCACCCTTAGCACACCCCTGCCGCAAATTTTAATATTGTTGGCTCAAGTCCGGCAGGAAAAGGATATTTTTTATCATAAAAACCTCAGTTTAATTACTTTACCCCGTTAAAAGCGTTAACAAGCGCCTTTGTGCGGTCGGTTTTTTCCCACGGAATGTCAAGGTCGGTTCTGCCCATATGGCCGTAAGCAGAGAGCTGTTTGTAAATCGGTTTCCTAAGCTCTAAGGTGTCAATAATAGCGGACGGGCGCAAATCGAATACCTTTTTTACCGCCTCAGCGATTTTTTCATCATCATATTTGCCCGTGCCAAAAGTATCCACCATAACCGAAACAGGGCGTGCAACGCCTATTGCGTAGGCCAACTGCACCTCGCATTTTGAGGCCATTTTCGCTGCTACAATATTCTTTGCGATATAGCGTGCGGCGTAGGCGGCGCTGCGGTCAACCTTTGTGGGGTCCTTGCCCGAAAACGCTCCGCCGCCGTGACGGGCAAAGCCACCGTAGGTATCGACAATTATTTTACGCCCTGTAAGTCCCGTATCCCCCTGCGGGCCACCGACAACAAACCGTCCTGTCGGGTTTATGTAAACCTTTGTGTTTTCATCAAACAACTCCTCGGGAACAGTGGGTTTTATCACCTTTTCCAAAATATCGGCGCGAAGCACACCTAAATCAACCTCTGCGCTGTGTTGTGAAGATACTACAACCGCATCTATTCTAACGGGCTTGCCGTCCTCGTATTCCACAGTCACCTGAGTTTTGCCATCGGGTCTAAGGTACTTAAGCTCTCCACTCTTTCTAACTTCGGTTAAGCGCTTTGCCATTTTGTGCGCAAGGGAAATGGATAAAGGCATTAATTCGGGTGTTTCATCACAGGCGTAGCCGAACATCATACCCTGATCCCCGGCGCCGTTAAGATTATATTTGTCCTCTTGACCGTCCTTAAATTCAAGGGAATTGTCAACCCCCATTGCAATATCCGGCGACTGCTTATCAATAGCCGTCATCACCGAGCAGGTGTTGCCGTCAAAGCCGGCTTCGGGGCAGTTGTAGCCTATTTCACAGACAGTATTCCGCACAATCTGCGGAATATCAACTTGACAGCTTGTACTGATTTCGCCCATAACCGTAACGCTTCCGGTTGTGCAGAAGGTCTCACAAGCAACACGGGCATTAGGGTCTTTTTTAAGAAGCTCGTCTAATACAGCGTCTGAAATTCGGTCGCAGACCTTATCGGGATGACCCTCGGTTACCGATTCAGATGTAAAAAGCATTTTTGACATTTTTAATTTCCTCCATTTTTATATGTCCTGTATACCTATATTGATAAAAATAAAAGCCGCTCACCGAAAGGCAAGCGGCACAAAACCTCATCTTTCGGATAATCCGCCGGAATTGGCACCTTGATAAAAATCAGGTTGCCGGGCATCACAGGGCCGGTTCCCTCCGCCACTCTTGATAAGGACATATTTAATTTTACAGCTACTATTGTAACACATTATTTCCGTTTGTCAACAAGAAATTTTAACCGTTCTACTTTTTAAGCCCGTACTTTAGTATCGGGGAAATTCGCTTATAAACCGCAAAGCATACGCCTGCGTCAATTATACCCTTAATAAAAGTAAAGGGAAGATTGAAGATTAAAAGGGATTTTATAAGCGTGTCGGACGCAGGCAAAATAGCCTGATACATTCCGATAATTGCCTCCATTGGCATACCGTAAAGCACCACATAGACGGGATAAACCACAAAATAATTTGTAACAACGCTTATCGCCGCCATTGCAAAGGAGCCGACAAGAGCACCTACAAGCGCACCCTTGCGGTTTTTGTGCTTCATATAAATAAGTCCCGCAACGCCCGTGAAAACCGCTCCCAAAAGGAAGTTTGAAAGTTCTCCCACGCCCGCCGATGTAGTGACGAATAAGTGAAGCA
>CAJGCQ010000131.1 GCA_904501875.1 Clostridiaceae bacterium
AATGCTTGATATTTTTGAAGACGAAATCGCCGCAAACGGAGCAAAAATAGCCGATATAAGAAAAAAATATATAGATAGACTGGGCGAATTTTTACCAAAGGTTTATGAGGGTCTTTCTTCGGGAAAAGAAATACTCGAAACCGAATATATTTCATCAGCGGGAGAGGAAGATTTAAGGCAGGCACTATTAATTGCCCGAAAAAAAGATATGTATACCGGTAATACCTCTATAGGTCCACACAGGGACGATATTGAATTTAAAATTAACGGTATTTCGGCGAGGAGCTTCGGCTCACAGGGTCAAAAAAGGAGCGTTGCCTTAGCGCTAAAGCTTGCCGAGGCAGAGGTTATTAACAAGGTAAACGGTGAATATCCTGTGTTTTTGCTTGATGATGTTATGAGCGAGCTTGACCCTGAAAGGCAGAATTATATTTTGAACCACATAAAGGGTATACAGTCCTTTATAACCTGCTGTGACCCTTCAAATGTTGAAAGGCTTAAAAGCGGAAAAATATTTGAAATAAAAAAAGGACGGATACTGTAATGTATATACATTTAGGGCAGAATACCGTGGTGCCTTCAAGCGAGATTGTAGGAATATTTGACCTTGAAAGCTCGACCATATCAAAGCATACCCGCAAATTTTTAAACGGGGCGGAAAAAAGAGGCGAGGTTATAACCGTCTCCTACGAACTGCCCAAGTCCTTTGCAGTATGCCACAAAAAAGGTGAAAAGCAAAAGGTTTATATATCACAGTTAGCCTCTTCTACACTGTTTAAAAGATCAAATTTTTTTGGCTGAAAAAACTTAAAACGTGAGAGAAAAGATTTGAAAGGAAAGATATTAAAGTATGAGTAAAGAAATAGCGGCTGCAATGGAAAATTATGATGAAAATTCCATACAGGTCTTAGAGGGTCTTGAAGCTGTAAGAAAGCGTCCGGGAATGTATATAGGCTCAACCGGCGAGAGGGGTCTGCACCACCTTGTTTATGAAATAGTGGATAACTCTATTGACGAGGCGCTGGCAGGCTACTGTGACAAGATTTTGGTTGAAATTCTTGATGACGGCGTTATAAGGGTTACCGATAACGGCAGAGGAATACCCGTAGGTATCCACCCGCAAAAGGGCATACCTACAGTAAGCGTTGTCTTTACCATTCTTCACGCAGGCGGTAAGTTCGGCGGCAGCGGTTATAAGGTTTCAGGCGGTCTTCACGGCGTTGGAGCTTCGGTTGTAAATGCCCTTTCCGAGTGGCTTGAGGTTGAAATTTGCGACGGCAGCCACATTTATATGCAGAGATATGAAAAGGGCAACATAAAAACCGATCTTACTGTTATAGGTAATACCGATAAAACGGGAACAAAGGTTACCTTTAAGCCCGACCCTTCCATTTTTACCGATACAACCCGCTATGATTTTGATATACTTTTAAACAGATTGCGTGAGCAGGCATTCCTTAATGCGGGTATCAGGGTTGTGCTTGTTGATAAGCGCTCAGATGCAGATATCGAGGGCAGAGAGGAAGACCTCTGCTTTGAGGGTGGTATTAAATCCTATGTTGAATACCTGCTTGAAAAGGGCAAAAAGGACAAGCTTAACGAAAATGTTGTCTATTTAAACGGCACCTCGGGGGACTCCACGGCAGAAATCGCACTTTTGTGGAGCACGGGGTACGATACCAAGATAATGTCCTTTGCAAACACAATTCACACGGTGGACGGCGGTACTCATGAAAGCGCCTTTAAGACAAGTCTTGCCAGAGTTATTAATAAATATGCCAGAACCTTTAAAATTTTAAAGGAGAGCGATAATAATTTAAAGAGCGAGGATATTAACGAGGGTCTTGTGGCGGTTGTAAGCGTTAAGCTTACCGACGCGCAGTTTGAATCCCAAACCAAGGCAAAGCTCGGTAATACCTCTATGGGTACCCTTGTCAATAATATCGTGGCAGAAAAGATGATGAATTATCTTGAAGACCACCCCGCTGAGGCTAAGATAATTCTTGATAAGTCCATAGCCTCCTCAAACGCCCGTGAGGCGGCGCAAAAGGCAAGGGAATTACAGCGTAACAAATCGGGCATAGGGGGCAAAACCAGAATGCCCGAAAAGCTTACCGACTGTATTTCCGACGACCCCACCAAGACCGAGATTTTCATAGTCGAGGGAGATTCGGCAGGCGGCTCGGCAGTAGAGGGCAGAAACAGCTCCTATCAGGCAATACTTCCCCTTTGGGGTAAAATGCTCAATGTTGAAAAGGCAAGGGTTGATAAGGTTTACGGCAACGATAAGCTGACCCCCGTA
>CAJGCQ010000132.1 GCA_904501875.1 Clostridiaceae bacterium
AAAAAAGAAATCCTGTTGAAAAAAATCCCGCTCAAATGCAAAAAATGACCAGCAAAAAGGTAGTACCTCAACTGCGCTTTTGCAGACGAGTGAAGAGTGAAAAGTAAACAGGTAATAAATAAAAATCCCGAACACTTACGCATTCGGGATTTTTGGCTGGGGAATAGGGATTCGAACCCCAACAAACAGAGTCAGAGTCTGTCGTGCTACCGTTACACAATTCCCCAAAATTTTCACAGTAGTATTATTATACCCCATATTTTAATATTGTCAAGACCTTTTTTAAATTTTTTATTGTTTCGCCCTTAATTTAAGCCGTCAAACAGCTTGAAGCCTGATTTTTTTAAAATTGCGCTTATCATTTTACCGCCCTTGACAGGCATTATTTTTGCCATCAGCTTCATAAACTGTGCGTCTGTGCCGATTACGGTAAACTCACGTTTTTTTGCAATACTTTTGACAATTCTTTTGACCGCATAATCGCAAGAGGTACTAATCCCGCGGATTATTTTTTCTTCTTTTTTCTCGGTTAGGTTTTGATTACGGAAAATATCGGTTTTAGTAAATCCCGGGCAAATAAGGCCTACATAGCACCTGCCCCGAAGCTCCTCTCTTACCGCTTCGGTAAAAGCCTTGAGCGCCGCTTTACTTGCGGAATAAGCGGCCGTTCCCGCAAGGGGCATAAACGCCGCCGAAGAATCGATATTTACAACCGCAGGAGTTGAGGATTCAAGAATTAACGGCAACAGTTCTTTCATAGAATACACCGAGCCGTTAAAATTTATTTTCATTGTCCCCTCGATTTCTTCTGTGTAAATATTCTCTGCCTTTTTAAACTCAGGCAAAACGCCCGCATTATTTATAAGAATATCGGGCTTAATTCCGTTATCCGTTAGGTAAGAGTGATAGCTTTTCCAATTTTCTTTATTCGATACATCAAACAGACTATAGGAGAATTTTTCTGCGTCAGCGCCTAACGCGTCAGAAAGGCTCTCGGCTTTTTCTTTGCTCCTTGCAACACCCAAAACCGTGCAGTTATATTCTTTTATAAGCTTTTCTGCAATTCCCCTGCCTATGCCGCTTGACACACCCGTGATAATTACGGTTTTATTGTTAAGCCAGTTGTTTTTCATATGAATCCCCATTTTGTATCAAAAAAAGCCCCCAAGCCTTATGGGGGCCTTTATGTTATGCCGTTTTTCAGCAAACCTCTGCAAGGTCGAAAAGCTTTTTCGGAAGCTCCTCTTTATCAGCTGAAACCGTAAATATGAACTCAACATCCGAGATTGCCGAAATCCTCTCTAAGAAAGCGGCAAGCTTATCATAATCACGCTCGCCTATTCTAAGTGTAGCATCGCCGAAAATGTGAGTTACATCATTGTTGCCTGCCTTGATGCCCGCAACCATACCGAAGTACTCGCCGTAGCCCGAAATGCCATAGCTTTCTGCGTCAATAAGGCGCGCCTTATGTGTAACGGAATAAGTAAGAGTATCGCCCTTTTCAATGCATACAACATTGCCGAGACTGGTTTCCACTGCGGCGTTCACCATATCTACTAATTTTTTGGTTTTACCCGAACCTTTTTTTCCGATAATGAGTTTAATCATTTGTCCCAACTCCTTTTTTTATTTCACTGCAAGAGCAGTTTCTTCAAAATTCAATTTATCCGTTAAGACGGGCTTCAAGCGCCGCCTTCTGCTCTTCGTAACCGGGTTTTCCGAGAAGAGCAAACATATTTTTCTTGTAGCTTTCAACGCCGGGTTGGTCGAAGGGGTTTACTCCGAGCATATAGCCCGAAACCGCACACGCCTTTTCAAAGAAATAGATAAGGCGGCCCAAATCATCTTCATCGGGCTTATCTACATTTATAACAAGGTTAGGAACGCCGCCGTCGGTATGGGCGAGTACCGTACCCTCAAAAGCCTTGGAATTAACGAAAGACATTGTCTTTCCTGCAAGGAAGTTAAGTCCGTCACCGTCGTCGCTTTCAGCCTCGATAATAATATCTTTATCGCTCTCGCCAAAGGCAACTACCGTTTCAAACATTACACGGCTGCCGTCCTGAATGAACTGACCCATTGAATGAAGGTCGGTCGAGAAGGTTACAGATGCGGGGAAAAGACCCTTATTGTCTTTACCCTCGCTCTCACCGAAGAGCTGTTTAAACCATTCAGCCATCATTGTAAAGCGGGGCTCATAGCTTACGAGCAATTCAACAGCCTTACCCTTACGGTAAAAAGCGTTGCGAAGCGCCGCATAAAGATAGCAGTCGTTTTTATACATATCAGGCTCGTTATAA
>CAJGCQ010000133.1 GCA_904501875.1 Clostridiaceae bacterium
CGCACCGAAGCCTAAATATATTAATATTATACCAAAAGGATTGTCAAGATGCAAGTCATTTGCAACCTTTGACATCGTAAACATTACCATTTGAAAGGGCACTATCATTGAAAACACCAGCGCATAGTATAAAATTGAGGTGAATTTATTTTTTACCCTTACAATAAACCAGGCGCACATTGAGGTGAAAATTAAAATTGCGGCAATAGAAAAAACGGTTATAAACAGCGACCAGCCAAAGGCCGAGATAAATCCTGTGTTTTTAATGCCCTCTACATAGTTAGATACCCCTACGAAATCATCGCCTAACGGTAATTTAAAGGGAGCCTCGCTTATCGAAAACTTTGCCTTAAAGGAGTTTATAAGCACAACCGCCACAGGAAAAACAAAGGCTGCGGCAAAAATAATAAGCAAGATAATAAATATGGTGTTAACAACCTTTTTTGCCATCAGCTTTCAACCTCTTTTCTCCGTGTAAGATAAAGCTGTAAAAGGGCTATTACCGCCACGATAATAAAGAATATTACCGCCTTTGCCTGACCGACCCCCTCATACCCCGAACGGGAATAAAAGGTGTTGTAAATATCGAGAGCCACCATCTGCGTTCGATTGGCGGGAGCACCTGCTGTAAGGGCTAAGTTTTGGTCAAACAACTTAAAGGAATTGGTTATTGTTAAAAACAGGCAGATGGTGATAGAGGGCATAACCGACGGAATTGTAATTCTAAAAAGCACCGTGGTGGCATTAGCGCCGTCCACCCTCGCCGCCTCTAAAATATCGGTTGGGATATTCTGTATACCTGCTATATAAATTATCATCATATAGCCTATCATCTGCCAATGAATAAGGATAACAAGCCCCCAAAAGCCGTAGGTCGGATTTGAAGTTATAGAATAACCGAAGTTAAAAAGAACGCCGTTTATTATTACCTGCCATATATAACCCAGCACTATGCCGCCTATAAGATTGGGCATAAAAAATATTGTTCTGAAAAAGTTTGTGGCAGGCAGCTCCCGCGTAAATAAAAGTGCTAAAACAAAGGCGATAACATTAATTCCGATTACCGAAATTACCGCAAATTTTACCGTGAACCAAAGGGATTGCAAAAAAAGATTATCGTCGGTAAATGCACGGATATAATTTAAAAATCCCACAAAGGTGGCGTCGGATACGGTGCGGAACTCGGCAAAAGAGAGTGCTACGCCCATTACAAAAGGTATTGCAAAAGCAATTATAAATGCTGTAAGTGTTGGCAGTACAAATACGGGAAACCAGCGTTTTACCGTCTTTTCCATTTATGCGCGTTCACTCTTCCATTTATCGGTTATCCTTTTGCGTACATCCTCCCACTTCTTATCCCCCTGTACATAATCAAGCAGCGAACTGCCCACTTCCTTTTTAAATGCCTCGCTGGGGAAGCCTGTAAATATCCAAGGGATATTCTTTACCGAATCATCCTTCATATAGCGGGAAATTTCCTTTGCAAGGGGGTCATTTGGCAGTTCTGCCTCCGAAAAGGTGTTGAATGGTGTTATAAAATCCAGCTTGTTTGTGACATAGTTCTTGCCTGTATCACTTGAAAAAAGCCATTCAAGGAAGGCAAGGGAGTTTTTCTTCTGTTCATCAGTTGCATTTTTGTTAATTGCAAGGTAATTTTCGGTACCTATGCAGATGCCCTGTCCCTTTTCACCCTCTATTCCGGTATACATCGGCATCATCTTAATGTCTTCACTCTTTACGGTGTTGCCCTTAACGCCCGAAATCTGTGACCAGCTCCAGTTGCCGTTCTGTACCATTGCAACCTTGCCGAGGGCAAATTCCGCCATTGAATCGGCAACCGACTTGGACCCTAAAAGCGTAGGCTTTGTAATGGAGTTATTGATATAAAGGTCAAAAAGCTTTTCAAAGTTTTCAGCGTACTTGTATTCGATATTATCTGCCTTATACATAGCAAGGGAAAGGTCGGAGCCGGCATCATTATTCTCAAACATTTCGTAATAGAGAGGTACATTTAAAAGATGTGACTGCCAACGCCAATCCTCGCCGCTTGAAAGCGAGGTAGATGCAAATACACCCTCAATGCCGAGCTTCTGAAGATTGGCCGTCATATCCTCTACAATCGTTTTAAGCTTATCAAAGCTGTCGATTTCGTCAACAGAGTTAAGCTCGCTTTTTTTATCTGGAAGTGCGAAATACTTATCCATAATTGCCTTGTTGTAGATAATTCCATAGCCCTCGATA
>CAJGCQ010000134.1 GCA_904501875.1 Clostridiaceae bacterium
CTTTGCTTTTCGGTAAGCCCCTTTGCGGTTTTAAGATAATTGTTAAGCTTAATTATCAGCTCCTGCGGCTCGAAAACCACCTCGCAGGCGGGTGTGATTTCTATTTTTTTGGTATTTTCTGTTCTTCTCTGGGTTTCGGTATCAAAATACGAAATACTGTCAATCTCGTCGCCCCAAAACTCGATACGGCAGGGCTGTTCGGAATTAACGGGGAAAACATCAAAAATTCCGCCCCGCACCGAAAACTGCCCCGCTCCCTCGCAAAGCTCGCTTCTTACATAGCCCGCCGAAATAAGCCTACCCGAAAGCTCGGATATATCAGTGCTGTCTCCTGAATTCAAGGTAAACCGTGCACGGCTTAAATTTTCGGGCGGAACGGTATACTGCACCGCCGCATCAAGGGAAATTGTAAGCACGTCAAAATCCCCGTCTAAAAGCTTAGACAGGGTGTCAGTTCTCCTATGCTCATATTCCTTTGAGTAGCCCGAAAGCGGGCCTATACAGTAGTCTCTCGAGGGGAAGTTAAGACAGTTAAGCCCTTGCGACCTCAAATCGTCCTTTAGCTCGTTTGCCGAGGCTTCATCGTGGGTAATAACCGCAATTTTCTTTCCCGTCGCTCCATAAAGTGCCGCCGTAACCGCCGCTTTGTGAATCATTGAAAGTCCTGTGCATACTACAGGCAGGCGTTCCTTTCTCACCGACTGTAAAAGACTGCTGTAATCGGGGTCTTTCTTAAGAATTTCGTTTATAAATTTCATATCAACCGTTGTATTTATTCATTGCAGAGTCTATTCCGCAGTTTATTATCTCCTCTACGGCTAAAGCCGCTCGGTCAAGCGCCTTGTCAAGCTCTGTCATCTGTTCTGCGGGAATTTTGCCTAAAACCCAATCCTTTAAATCATAGTTTGGGTTTTCCCGCTCTCCCACGCCTATTTTAACACGCATAATATTGTCTGTTCCCGCAAGCTCGATTATGTCCTTTATGCCATTATGCCCGCCGTGACTGCCCTTTCTTCTAAGCCTCATCTTACCCACATCAAGGGAAATATCATCAAACATAACAATAAGGCGGTCGGTGGGAATTTTATAAAATTTCAAAAGCGCCGTCACCGCACTACCTGAATTGTTCATATAGGTTTGGGGCTTTGCAAGCAAAATACGGCTGTCCCCAATTTTAAAATCGGCGTAAACTGCCTCGAATTTATGCTTATTAAACTGCGCACCCTGTTTTTCCGCCAGTATATCCGCCGCCATAAAGCCTGCGTTATGCCGTGTTTTCTCATACTGAAGCCCCGGATTACCAAGCCCCACTATAAGCCACATATCGCCTTTATTTTTTTCGAATATCATCATTTCTCACCACCTATTATATTATCATATAAATTGGTTTTATTCAAGCAAAATATGTCCGTTGCAAATTGCATATAAAAATGTTATAGTATATTAAAAGGGGCTGAAAAATTTGAACGAATTTGAGCTTAGAATACTTGATTTTATAAGGGAGCATCTCGCCTGCCCGTTTCTTGACGCAGTAATGCCTGTGATAACAAGTCTTGCAAACGGCGGCATTATCTGGATTATAGCGGCGGTACTGCTTTTAATATTCAAAAAAACCCGCAAAACGGGCTTTTCGGTTGCGCTCGCTCTGATAGGCGGGCTTATTATCGGGAATCTGCTTTTAAAAAATCTTGTGGGGCGGATAAGACCGTACGATTTAAACGAAGGTATTGAAATTTTGATTGCCCGCCTTTCAGACTATTCCTTCCCGTCGGGCCACACTCTCGCCTCCTTTGAGGCAGCGACCGTGCTGATGATACGGGACAAACGCTTAGGCATTCCCGCCCTTATTCTTGCGGTAACTATCGCATTTTCAAGGCTTTACCTTTATGTTCACTATCCCACCGATGTTTTGGCGGGCATTATTCTCGGCGTATTTATCGGTTTTTTTGCCTGTAAAGCCGTAGATTTACTGTATAAACGGTTTAAATCGTAAAAAGTTTCATTGCGAAATCCTGACTTTTAGAATCCCCGATTTAATATGAAATAAAAAAAGCACCGACATAAGCCGATGCTTTGTTGGTGATCCATCGGGGATAAATCCGCTTCGCGCAGTTTTTATTATAGATATCGGGGATACTCTGCGCCTCTTGATTTTTCGACCGCTCCGAGCGGTTACGAAAAATCTTCGTTGCTCGAGACTTCACAGACCCAAAAGACTGTC
>CAJGCQ010000135.1 GCA_904501875.1 Clostridiaceae bacterium
CGCCCGCCCTTTGACTATTATACAAAGGAATTTGAAAAGGGACTTCAGCTCTACTCAAAAGGCGTGCTCATTATGGATAAATGCGCCGACCTTTTGCCCGATTATTTCAGCTTTGTAAAGGGTCTTGTTGACAGCGAGGATTTGTCCCTTAACATTTCCCGCGAGACCCTGCGGCACGACGGTCAGCTAAAGCTTATTGCAAAAACGATTGAGAAGAAAATCAAGTCCGAGCTTGAAAAAATGCTCAAGGACGAGCGGGAAACCTACGAGGAGTTCTTTAAATCCTTCGGCATACAGCTCAAATTCGGCGTTTACAACGATTACGGTATGCACAAGGACACCCTTAAGGATTTGCTCCTCTTCCGCTCCTCAAACGAGAAGAAATATGTCACCCTTAAAAAGTATGTCGAGTGTATGAAGGAGGGGCAGGACACAATTTACTATGCCTGCGGCGAAACAGACGAGAAAATCGAGATGCTCCCCCAGACCGACGCTGTAAAGGACAAGGGCTACGAAATTCTTTACCTCACCGAAAATGTGGACGAATTTGCTCTTAAAATGCTCGGCGAATATGACGGAAAGAAATTTATGAATATCTGCGACGATAATTTGAACCTCGACAGCGAGGAGGAGAAAAAGGAGCTCGAAGCAGAAAATACCGCGGCTAAAGATATGTTTGACGCAATGAAGGAGAGCATCGGCGACAGCATAAATGCCGTAAGGTTTACACGCAAGCTTAAGAATCACCCCGTATGCCTTACCAGCGAGGGCGGAATTTCACTGGAAATGGAAAAGGTATTAAATTCTATGCCTAACGCCGAGCAGAGCAAGGTGCAAGCGAAGTTAGTGCTTGAGATTAACGCAGAACACCCTATTGCCGAAAAGCTTAAAACCCTTTATAACGACGATAAGGATATGTTAGGGAAGTATGCCAAGCTTCTTTACGGCGAGGCCTGCTTAATAGGCGGCAAGAGTGTGCCCGACCCCGCAGAGCACAGTGCACTTGTTTGCGAGCTTATGACAAAATAAAATATTTTAGTACTGTATTTTAGGCGGTAAAGCTGTGAGCTTTACCGCCGTTTTCTTTGCATAAAAAAGTCCGTCGACAAAATTTAAGTTGTTTTTTTTTAAAAATGTGGTATAATTATTGGTGCGTTGAAAGGAATGCTGATATATGTTTTTCAAAAAGGTATTAAATAGTGTTCTCAACTTTTTCAGAACAAAAGCGCCTGAATTTATAAAGACTAATTTCGAGGTCACTTCAACCAAGTGTTCAAAAATCGTAGGCTCGCTTGTTTGCTTTGTTTCACTTATCGCCGTTATACTTGATGTGGGAGCGTACACCTCGCAGGAATTTGCCGCAAAATGGCTCTTGCTGGCTTTTGCTTTGCTTTGCCCCTTTATTTTAGGGATTGCCTGCGCATATTCAGTCCTTATAAAAAACGAACTGTTTAATGAAATATGGCATTTTGCCTTTATGCTGCTTATGCCCTTTGTAACAATTACCATGACCGAGTGCCTTAACGATGTCTTTATATACGATATGACATACTTGGGCTTTTTCGGTAATTATCTTCTTGTTGTTATTCTTTTCTTCCTCTTTTTTGCACTCACGGGAAGCTTCAGGGTATCATATATTGCCGTAAACACAGTTTTGTTCGGGCTTGGGGTGGCTCACAGCTATATTATGGATTTCCGCGGCACCCCCTTCCTGCCGATGGATTTTTTAAGCATAAAAACTGCGGCGGGAGTTGCAAACACCTACAATTATACCCCCACCTACAAGGTGATGACTGCGGCCCTTATCTTTATTTTCATAATTATAATAAGCATAAAGACCAAAACACCCAAATTTAATATGCTTACAAAAATTATTTCCCGTGCTTTTACGGGCACCTTTGCGTCGGTACTGCTTATACTTTTCTATTTTACAAGCCTTTTTGCCGATATGGGCGTAAAGCCCGACTTTTGGAATCAAACGAGGGGCTATCACAATTACGGCTTTGCGTTCAACTTTTTTGCCAATACCAAATATTTGTATATGTCCGAGCCCAGCAACTACAACCCCGACGAGCTTAAAAACTATGTAAACAGCGTTGTGGATAACTCATCTGACAATACCGATAATACTGATGATGATTACGATAAGCCGAACATTATATGTATAATGAATGAGTCCCTTGCCGACCTTAGCGTGCTCGGCAATCTCACCACAAACGA
>CAJGCQ010000136.1 GCA_904501875.1 Clostridiaceae bacterium
AATCGCCCTTAATATGATGGACGAGGTGCGGGGCAACGGCGGAACGGTGAATATTAAGCTTTTTTCGGAGCTTTTGGGCGTTCCCGCCATACCCATAAGTGCGGCTAAAAACGAGGGTATAAGCGAACTTGTTAAAACTGCTGTTGCAACCGCTAAAGGCAAGGTCAAACCTAAGGTTCAGGATTTCTGCGCACCGGGACCTGTTCACCGCTGTATTCATTCAGTTTCCCATATGATTGAGGACCATGCGCAAGGTATGGGCATCTCTCCTCGCTTTGCGGCTACAAAACTGATCGAGGGGGATATGTCCTTTGCCGAAAAATTAGAGCTTGACCAAAACGAGCTTGAAGCAATAGAACACAACATAAAGGAAATGGAGTCGGAAAGGGGTCTTGACGCCAACGCCGCACTTGCGGATATGCGCTATGCCTTTATTGAAAGGGTATGCGAAAAGGCGGTTGTTAAGTGCAAGGAAAGCCGAGAGCATCACCGCAGTGTTAAAATTGACAGCGTGCTTACCAATAAGTATTTGGCACTCCCCTTATTCCTTGTTATAATGCTGCTGATTTTTTGGCTAACCTTCGGGGTTATCGGCAGCTCTTTGTCCGACCTTTTATCCTTAGGAATTGATAAGGTCACCGCCCTTACCGATTCCGCCCTTACCGCTTACGGCATCAACGAGGTTGTTCATAGTCTTATAATTGACGGTATTTTTGCGGGTATCGGAAGCGTGCTTTCATTCTTACCTATAATTGTGGTATTGTTTTTATTCCTATCTATTCTTGAGGATACGGGCTATATGGCAAGGGTCGCCTTTGTTATGGATAAGCTGTTACGCAAGATAGGACTTTCAGGCAGAAGCTTTGTTCCTATGATAATCGGCTTCGGCTGTTCCGTTCCCGCAATAATGGCGGCCCGCACCCTTTCTTCCGAGCGTGACCGCAAAATGACCATTATGCTTATCCCCTTTGTCTCCTGCTCAGCTAAAATACCGATTTATGCGGTCTTTTCCGCCGCATTTTTCCCAAAACACTCGGCGATTATGATGTTCGCCCTCTACATATTCGGTATTATAATGGGGATAATAACTGCGCTGATACTTAATAAAACCGCCTTTAGGGGCAACCCCGTTCCCTTTGTTATGGAGCTGCCCAATTACCGGCTTCCCTCGGCTAAAAGCGTACTGCTTTTAATGTGGGATAAGGCAAAGGATTTTTTACAAAAGGCATTCACCGTTATATTTATTGCAACCGTAATAATCTGGTTCTTAGGCGCCTTTGATTCAAGGCTTAATTATGTTACCGATTCGGCGGATAGTCTGCTTGCCTCTATAGGACGGCTCCTCTCCCCAATTTTTGCCCCCTTAGGTCTTAGTGACTGGCGGATAAGCACCTCGCTTATAGCGGGTCTTTCGGCAAAAGAGGCGGTTGTAAGCACCTTAGGCGTGCTTATGGGCACAGGGCTTGACAGCTTAGACACCGCCCTCTCCTCGGTATTTAACCCCCTTACCGCCGCAAGCTTTCTTGTGTTTACTCTGCTTTACACCCCCTGCGTTGCCGCAATGGCAACCCTTAAGGCAGAGTTGGGGTCAAGGCTGCACACTGCGGGAGTAGTAGCGCTTCAATGCGTTATTGCATGGGTTTGTGCCTTTTTAATATACAATTTAGGTCTGCTTTTAGGTTTATAAAATATGAATGTATACGATTATATAATTTTAAGCGTTGTGGCGGCTTTGTTTATCGCCGCAGTGATATATATTATCAAACGGCATAAAAGCGGCAGAAGCTTCTGCGGCGGTGACTGCAAAAACTGCGGCTTATGCGCCGAAAAACTTAATAAAGGAGCAGAAAATGAAAAATAATGTATTTAAGGTAATTCTCAAATGGTTTATCTGCGCAGTAATCATTTTTCTCGGCTTTTGGTTTGCACTACCGCCTCTCAACCTGAGAAGCGGCCAAATGTGGGGCTTTTTGGTCTTCTGCATTGTGGTATGCGTTATTGTAAACGCCTTTTCGCAGATTATATCCCTATTTACGCTTGTTAAAAAAGACAACGGTATTTACAGTATTTCCACC
>CAJGCQ010000137.1 GCA_904501875.1 Clostridiaceae bacterium
CACCCGAAGGCGTGAATCATCCCAAAATTATGTCGGACGATAAAATAATACCGCAATTTGTAGATATAAGCGTCTTTGATGAGGAGAATTATTCCGAGGTTTACCTCGGCAAAAAGTTCAAATTCAATGTGACCTATGCAGATGATGAGTTTTCTGTACCTACAAAGCTTTCCGCCCTGAAAAAAAAGGGCTGGAGCTTGACCCCGAGCAGTCAATATGATGAGGAATCCCTTATTTACGCCTGCGACTATGTTCAAACGGTTCTGGAAAAGAAAGACGGTGCAAAAATTACCGCAACCTTCTACAATTCCTCTAACAGCTCACGGAAGCTTGAAAAATGCAATATCGTTAAGTTTAAAATCGAAAACGATTTTTACACAAGCGATGGTAATTACCACAAATTCAATGTCAACGGAATAAACAATAATATGGCAATCACCGATATTATAGATACCTTGGGTACCCCCTCGCACTTTTACGGAATAGCCGAGAATAATTATTATCTTGACTACTTCATTTCCGAAAAAGACCGACGCAACGGCATAACGGTTTATATAAATCCCTCCGAGGACTCGGTTACCGCTATTGAATTTTCGTATTATAAATAAAACTTTTCCGCCCTCAAAGGCTTATGGGGGCGGATTAATATTTTTGAGGTGAAGCACAATGAATGATAATTTATTTTTACCGGCAAATATTCTTTTGCCTAAGTCCGGCTTTGAAAAGTGGGCGGTAATTGCCTGCGACCAGTACACCTCCGAGCCTGATTACTGGAAAAATGTTGAGGAATATGTCGGGGACGCTCCCTCAGCCCTTAATATTGTTTTTCCCGAGGTTTATCTCTCAAGGGATAACAGCGGAAAAATAGCCGAAATTAATGCTAATATGAAAAGATACCTTGACGGCGGTATTTTTGATACATACGAAAACACATTCGTATATGTAAAACGCAGACTCGCTGACGGAAAAGTGCGCCGAGGTGTAGTGGGGCTTATTGACTTAGAAAATTACAGCTGTGAAAAAAACAGCCGTACCCTTATAAGGGCGACCGAGGAAACCGTAGCCGAGCGTATTCCGCCGAGGGTGGAAATAAGAAAGGACGCCCCTATGGAGCTTCCACACATTATGCTGCTTATCGACGACCCCGAGAAAAGGGTTATCGAGCCCCTTGACAACCAAACCGCTCCCACACTTTACGACTTTGAATTAATGCAAAACAGTGGTCATATAAAGGGTATTGCGATTAACGGCAACGCCGCAAAAGACCTGCAAAACAGGCTTTCCGACCTTGCGGGAGAGGGGGACAACCGTCTGCTTTTTGCAGTAGGCGACGGAAATCACTCCCTTGCCACTGCCAAGGAATGCTACATAATGAATAAAACCGAGGCCTCCCGCTATGCCTTGGTTGAAATAGTAAATATCCACGATTCGTCCCTTGATTTTGAGCCGATTTACCGTCTGCTTTTCGGCGTAAACCCAGAGGAATTTATTAACAGCTTTGTCTCCTCCTTGGGCGGCGAATATAAGGGCGGGGACGCACAGAGCTTCACCTGCGTTTACGGCGGTAAGGAGCGTGAAATTTGGGTAAAGCCCACCTCAAAGCTTGCCGTGGGAACCCTTCAAACCTACATAGACAAGTTTTTGAAGCAAAACCCCGACGCACGGGTAGACTACATTCACGGCGAGGCCTCCTTGCGCGAGCTTGCAAAGGCGCCTAATGCCCTTGGTTTTTTGTTCTGCGGTATGCGTAAGGACGAACTTTTCCCTGCCGTAAAGCAAGACGGCTCACTTCCCCGCAAGACCTTTTCAATGGGCCATGCCGACGATAAGCGCTTCTACCTTGAGGGAAGAAAGCTGTAATAAAAGGCATAGAAAATCTCCGCCGAGAAAATTCGGCGGAGATTTTCTTTTAAATTTAATCCGTAATCACAATAGATTTAATAACCGGCTGGTCTTCGCTTAATACCGTTCCGTTACCATCTGTAACGGGGGTATTTTCAGCTATTTTGTCTACAATCTCCATACCCTCGGTCACATGGCCGAAAGCCGCATA
>CAJGCQ010000138.1 GCA_904501875.1 Clostridiaceae bacterium
ATCCCTTACGGTATCGTCCGCGTGGATGACGGCTACGGTACCGTTACAGAACTTTTAAACGCAGTCAGCGTAACCAAACTTATCCGCAATAACCCCGATGATATGTCTGAGGCGGCAAAATATTATATTGATATGCTGAAAAGTATTCACGCTATCGAAGTAGAAGATGGCGAAGTGCCTGACATGAAGGAAACAGCTCTTGCCTGGGCAGATTTTGTAGCACCTCACCTTCCTGAAGAGCAAGGCAAAAAGCTTCGTGCTTTAGTCGAAGCCGTTCCGAAGCATAATACCCTTATGCACGGTGACTATCACACCAATAATATTATGGTACAAAACGGCGAGCCTCTGCTTATCGATATGGATACTCTTTGTATGGGACATCCTGTTTTTGAACTTGGTTCTATGTTTAATGCGTTTATCGGCTACTCCGAGCTTGACCATCAGGTAACGATGGATTTCTTCGGCTATACACACGAAACGGCAGAAAAATTCTGGGATATGTCTCTTAAAATGTATCTTGGCACCGAGGACGAAGAGGTGTGCAGAAGCGTTGCAGAAAAGGCAATGATAATAGGTTATACCCGTATGCTTCGTCGAGCTGTTCGTCGTCCTGACGAGGCAGACAGTCCCGCCAAAATTTCCAGATGCAAAGAAATGCTTGAAATATTACTTAACAAGGTGGATACACTTGTTTTTTAAAGGGAATGAAAGTATGAAAAATAAAAAGTTATTTTTACCTGCTATTATTATATGTGTAGCAGTTTTTGTAATGATTGTTTATTCGGTTGTAAGCAGTATTGCCTTTAAGCCCACTGTTACTAAGGGCGAGTTTCCTTTTTCAATTACATACGAACTTGACGGCGAAACCACAACCATAAATGACGTATATAGAGCATATTACGATAGAAATGACGGATATGCCGATACAAAGTCCCGTATTTATTTGGGTGAGATCGGAAATATGGGAGAAGGAAATACAGTTTACACACTGAAAGAAAACGAAAACGGCAGAATTGAGTTGTGGACAAAATTATATGCCGATTATCTAATGGGTGATACCGAGTACGATTACTTTGATGACGAGGCATTTGAACCGAGTATTTATTATTATGACACTCAGGAGCAAGAGTATGATGATGAGGAAACCTTGTTAGCGCAGGGTGTAAAACTTATTAGTTTTGAATATCCTACGCCTATTAAAAATTCCTTTGTTTTCTCACATATATCCTATTTTAGCGGCGCCATTGTGCTCCCAACTTTACTTATTGCAATACTTGCACTCATTTCAATAATTATTTTTGTAAAAAAAGAAAAGGAAATAAAGTATAAAGCAATTGATATTGCTTCTATAGTTCTTAATTTTGTTATTGGTTTTACGGTTATTCCCTTTGTTTCATTTTTAGCAATATTTATTGATATTGAGGGCGGCGGTCCCGAACTTTATTTTCAGCTTCTTTACTTCATTCCTGCTCTATCGGTATTATGTACGGCAGCATCTGTTGCCTTGCGCCGTAAAGGTTACGGCGTAAAATCACTTGTTGCTGAGCTTGTTGGCCCGATAATTTTTGCTTTATATTTAATCGTTTTATATGTGGGAGGATTACAGTAAAATCATCCAAAAACACAAATTCCGCTATTAGACCATTAAACAACGGTGATGTTATAATGAATAAAAACAAACCATTAAAGTATAATAATCAAAAATTCAATAGGACACATTCTATGCAGTTCCGTATTTTGGCGACAATTATTTTCGCAATGCTTGCAATAACGGTTTTTATTGGTGGCATCAGCATTTACGAGGTAGACAAATACATACAAGGCGAATCTGAAAATTTTGTTAAAGTTACTTGTGATAACGAAGGTGCGCAGATTAATAACCTCTTTGAAGATATGGAAAAATCGGTAAAGGTTATGGAAAGCTACATAATGGACTTTTTTACCGAGGAAGTCCAAATAGAAGATCAAGATTTTCAAGAAAATGTTATTAATAGCGTTGACAG